>CBFGRG010000074.1:0-10156 GCA_965651105.1 uncultured bacterium
CGATCGGCGCGCGTACATCCTCGGCCGTATAGTCGCGCAACCCGCCGTAGTCGAAGTCCTGCAACCACGGCCGGAACTTCGCTCCCGACCCCGGCACAAGCTGCTCGGCTCGCTCGAGGCTTTCGAGAATCGTCTCGTACGGGTAATCGTTGGGGTGCCCCGGCGCCGAGGCGATATTACCCTCCGAGAAGTGCGATGGGTAAATCATCATCGAGACGTAATCCAGATACGGTTCCAGCTCGGTGAAGCGCTGCCCGATGAACTGCTCGTCATCAACCAGCGTGATGTAGCCGAACAGGTCGGCCGACAGCTTGCCATTTGCCGCGTGGATCGCCTCGTACGACCGCCGGACAAATTCCGTGATCGCCGCCTGCCGACTCTCGGCGTTGTACTCCTGCGAGAATTCCGCGACGCTGAGATCGCCATCGGAGGGAAACCGGACGTAGTCGTACTGAATCTCGTCGAACCCGAGCGAGAGCGCCTCCAGTGACAGCGCGATGTTGGCATCCCACACCTCCTCGTGGAACGCATCCACCCACGCAAGGCCGATATCGTTGCGCCAGAGGTCGCCGGTGCTGGAGTCCATGACCGCCAGGTCGGGCCGCGCCTCGGCCACGAAGGGATCCTGAAACACGACCAGCCGGGCGATGATGTAGATGTCATTCTCGCGAAGCTTGGTGACCACCTCGTTGACATCGTAGATCGGGTCCACCGTGCCCGCGTCCCGGAAGAACTGAACCTGGCTGTCGTAGAAGACGGTGTATTCCTTGATATCGACCACCACCGCATTGATCTCGGTCGTGTTGGCGATCTCGATCAGGCTGTCGATGCCTCCGGGCGTGCCGAGCAGCCCCTTGTTGGCGTAAACACCCTTGATCATCACCTTGTCGAGCGCGATATCGCCGAACTCCATCGTATCGGGGATCGCAATGTCGGCATCCTCGTACCCGGACGCCTGCACGGTCACCTCGGCCCCCGGCGCGACGCCGGTCAGCTCGAACGTGCCGTCGCCGGTCGATACCGCGGTGCGGTCACCGGATATCACCATCGCGCCCTGCAATGGCTGTCCGTCGGCATCGAGCACGCGCCCTGCTGCCACCTGTCGCGTCAACGCAAAATCGGCGGTCAGCCCTTCGGGCAGGCCCTCTTCGATCGTGCCGTAATCACCGCCGTCGATCCGAAGACTCGCGTCAGACGGAACCTCCTTCAACAGGTACGATCCGTCGTCGGCCGTGGTCGAGCTGACGATCATCTCCCCGTTGGGGCCGACCGCATGCACCGTCGCGCCGACGATAGGCTCGCCACTTTGGGCATCGCGCAGCTTCCCCTGCACCAGTGCCGGTTGCAACGGCACGCGCTGGGTCAGCGAGCTGTCGGGCTGCACTGCGCCAAGCATGGTGCGATAGCCCGCGAGCGATACCTGGATTTCGGTACCCGGCGTCGGCCTGGCAACGCGCACCGTGCCGTCCTCGGCGGTTTGGTAGGTCGCGTCATCGATCTGGACGACCGCGCCGCTCAACGCCTCGTTGGTCACGTTGCTGTGGACCGAGATGGTCAGCACGGGCACATCTTCGCGGACCAGCGAGATGGCCAACGTCGCCAACGCCAGCAACACACCGACAGGCAGCAAGAGGCTGTAGCGCCAGTCGAGCCAGGGCAAGAATCCGGTTCGGGAGGTAGGCAGCCAACGATTCACGAATGGTCACCACCGTGCATATGCGAGTTCAGTAACGTTGAGCGGGGCCTCGCCGTGCGGGGGGCGCTGGCAATTGGCCCATTGCGAGGGGATATCTCGTCGGAGTGTAGCATAGGGCCTGACCGCAATTTCGCGCGTTTGACACTGACGAAGGCGTGCCGGGATAATCAGGGCCAGCATGCCTGCTCTCCCCCGGCTTTCCGGGAATGGAGACACCAGGACAGGGTGGGGACGACCGTGAGTATCCAGACGGCCAATGTGTTCGAAGCGATGCAGGGCGACCTCGACCTCGTCCGGGATCGCGTCGCCGAGTCGGCGCATATCGACTTTCCCATCGTATCGGGAATGGTTCGCGATATCGTGCAGGCCGGCGGCAAGAAGCTGCGACCGTTGCTGCTCCTGCTCGCGGGCAAGGCCTTTACCTACGACCAGCCCCGCCACGTGACCGCCGCCGCCGGCGTCGAACTGTTGCACACCGCTTCGCTGGTGCACGACGACAGCATCGACCGCGCCGCGATCCGGCGCGGGCAACCAACTCTCAACTCGCAGCTCAACACCGGGTCCGTCATCCTCATCGGCGACTTCCTGTTCGCCCAAAGCGCGATTCTCGCCGCCGCCACCGACAATACCCGTGTCGTCGCCATCTTCGCCTCGACGCTGGGGGATATCTGCGATGGCCAGTTGCGCGAGATGCTCTCGGCGCACATCCTGACCCAGGACCGCGACGACTACTTCAAGCGCATCTACGGCAAGACGGCGTCGCTCTTCGCCGGAGCGGCCGAGATGGGCGCCGTCATCGGTGGCGCGACCGAGCCGGAGGTCCAGCAACTCCGCGCCTTCGGCTCCGACCTCGGCATGGCCTTCCAGATCATCGACGACGTGCTCGACCTCCGCGAAAACTCGGTAGAGCTTGGCAAGCCCGCCGGCAACGACCTCCGCCAGGGAGTCGTGACCCTGCCCACGATGCTCTACGTCGAATCGCTTCCCGAAGGCTCGACCGAAGTCGAGACGCTCGAGCGCGTTGTCGTGGGCGACGAGAAGGACCCCCAGGTGGTCGACGCCCTCGTCGATCGAATCCGCGGGTCGGACGCCCTCGACCGGGCAATCGACGTCGCCAACGAGTACGTCGCCGACGCGCTCGAGCGCCTCGCTGTCGTGCGCGACCCCGGGGTCCGCGCTCGCCTCCGCGAGCTGCTCGACCTCACCATCTCCCGCTCGACCTGATCTCGAATAGCCGGCACCAACGCCCGTCGTTTTCACGGGGGTGGCGCAATTGACCCCGCTCGATGCGATCGTTAGGCAGGACGGGTTCACATCCGCGAACCGCGCTCGTGCTGGTTTTATGGAAGGTGGCCACGTTCTCGTCAAACCGTGGCCAACTGAAATCCCCCACCTTTGCGGTCAATCCAGCACAGGTGGCCATTGGCCAGGTTTCTCTCCTGGCCACCTGAACGCGGTGTGGTCGGATTGACCGGGCCATCGCCGAGCTCCGGATCAACCGAATCCCGGTCAGCAGCGCCAGGAGGGTGTCACTCGGACCGGTCAGCCGAGATTTCACCCTCTCGCAGCGGCAGCCCCATCAAGCCGGAGAAGTGCCGATCGAATCGCGCCGCATCGACACCGGTCGCCACGAGCACGCTGCCGGTGCCTGACGGCGTCGTCTTCCCCTGCGACTTCTCATCGAGCGAGACGGCAATCTCCATCGGTTCCGTCGTCACCAGCGATGGATCGAGCGCGACCGCCACCGCAAGCGGATCGTGGAGATAGAATCCATCCATCCCCCGCTCGACGAACGTCCGCGCGCCGATCTGCCGCACCAGCCCGGCGGTCACCGCAGCGTCGTCGCCGATGCCTTCCCATTGATCCCGGCTGACGACGGTCTGGTGCGTTACATCCAGTCCGACCGCGATCAGCTCGGACCAGTCCGCCTCCAGCACCTGCGCCGCGGCGTGAGGATCGGCAAAGGCGTTGAACTCGGCATGGGGCGTGACGTTGCCCGGCACCCGAAACGCGCCGCTCATGATCACCAGCCGGCCGACCTGCCGCGCCAGCTCCGGTCGCAGGCTCAGAGCGATCGCGATATTCGTCAGCGGCCCGAGCGCCACCAGCACCAGCTTGCCGGTGTGACGCGCGGCCGCATTGAGAATCGCTTCCACGCCGTTGACGTCCGATTCGGGCGCGCGCTTGTCGCCAATATCTGCTCCACCAAGCCCATTCGACCCATGGACGTGCGCTGCGTCCTGGTAGGCAACCGCGAGCGGCCGGCTGGCGCCCCGGTGCACGTGCACGTGATCGGCGCCGACGAAGGCGAGCACCCCACGCGTGTTGTCGGTGGCGAAATCGATCGGCACATTGCCGGCAACGGTGGATACGCCGATCAGGTTTGCCCCGGCCCGCACCGCCAGCCCGAGCGCCAGCGCGTCATCGACACCCGTATCGACATCCAGCCACAGCGGCGCGGCCGGCGTGCCTTCAGGCTTCACGCGATACCTCCTGTCCGGCCACCGCCTCCTCCCACGGAGCCACGGGCGGCGTTTCGGTCATTTGCGGTTCCGTCTGGACGTTGATGAAGGTCGGCCGGCCGCTCTCGAGCGCTGCGCGCAATGCCGGCGCAAACGCGTCTGGGTCCTTGATTTCCACGCCATCGAGACCGAAGCCACGCGCGATATCGGCGTAGGCAACACCGTGGAAGTCCACCGAGTAGTAGCGCTCGCCGTGGTAGAGGTGTTGCAGCTCCTTGATCCAGCCAAAGGTCTGGTTCGCTGTCTGGATCAGCACCACCGGCAACCCGAGCCGGGCAATGGTTTCCAGCTCGCCAACCGACATGCCGAAGCTGCCATCGCCCATCATGCCGATCACCCGACGCTCGCCCGCCGCGTATGCCGCTCCGACCACGCCCGGCAGCGCGTAGCCCAACCCGCCGTGTGCGCGTGGGATCACCGTCGTGCGTCCCGGGCGTCGCAGCGGGAACTGCGCACCGAGGTATGGCGTCGGCGTGCCCGGGTCGGCGACGATCACGACTTCGTCATCCAGCACCTCACGCATCTCGCGCACGACCCGCTGGGGCTTCATCGGCCATGCGTCCGACCGCGCGGCGGCCCCGACCTGGTCGAAATACTGCGTCCGCTGCGCATCCAGCCGGGCCAGGCGATCCTTGTTTCGTTCCAGCATCCGAGGAGCCTCGGAATGCAGCGCGTCGCGCAGGTCCTCCAGCGTCGCGCGAGCGTCGCCAAGCAGCACCGCGCCGTTTGGATAGGTATTTCCAATTTCCCGCTCGGCCACGTCGAGATGGATCGTCATCGGCGGTTGCTCGCGGCTCGGCAGCTTCCAGTGATCCGTCGTGGTCGAATCCGTCCGTGTCCCGATGAACACGACGAGATCGGCTTCTGTCACCCAAGCGTTCGCGTAGGTTCGCGCGCCGTTGCCGCCGACGACCCCGATGCTCACCGGCGACGTTTCATCGATCGCGCCCTTGCCGTTGATGCTCGTCGCCACCGGGATGCCGCAGCTTTCTGCCAGCTCGGAGAGCACGTTCCACGCGCCCGACGCCAACACACCGCCCCCGGCCACGATCACCGGACGGCTGGCGGCAACGATCATCTCTGCCGCTCTCGCAACTTCGTCCCGATCGGCGCGGGGCCGGCTCATGGGCAGTCGGTCCGAAAGCCGCTCGTCTGTGCCTCGCTCGACAGGATTCTGAACCTCGCCGTCGAGCACATCCGCCGGCAGCGAGAGATGCGTCGCCCCCGGTCGACCCGCCAGCGCCATCCGGATTGCCCGGCGTGTCGCATCGCCCATCGCGTCAGCCACCGGCACGCGCTCCGACCACCCCGTCACCGGTCGAAACAGTGCAACCTGATCAAGCTCGGTGAGCACATTGCGATGCTGCTGGGCAATCGGCGTGTCCGAGGTCAGGCACAGCAGCGGCACCGCCGAGCCGTGTGCCTCCGCCACCCCCGGGATGATGTAGGTCGCGCCACCACCGCTCGGCCCCTCGGTGACCCCAAGCCGGTTGGCGACCCGCGCGTAGACGTCAGCCATGAACGACGCCGACCGCTCGTCGCGGGTCATCACGTGCGTGATCCCCGGCTCGTGATAAAGCGCATCGTAAAACGCCATGCCGGTATCGCCCGGCAGGCCGAAAATGTGCTCGACACCATGGTCGCGTAGCGTCTGGACGAGGAGTTGCGCGCCGTTCATTCCAACCTCACTCCGAGTTCCGGTCGTCCCGGATACCGATATAGACATCATTGACATTGGTGCCGGTCGGTCCCGGCGCGATCAGCTCCCCGATCGTGTCGAGCGCCGACCCGCTGTCGTTGTTCGCGAGCGCCTCCGCCGGTTCGATTCCTGCCTCCTGCAGGCGAGCCGCGGTCCCGCCGTCGACCACCGCTCCGGCCGCATCGACGGCTCCATCCTGCCCGTCCGATGCAAGACTGGCAACTGTCGCCCTCAAACCACGCCGGTCGAGCTCGATCGCCGCCGCCAGCGCCAGCTCGGTGTTGCGTCCGCCGATGCCGTCCCCGGTGACCGTCACCGTCATCTCGCCGCCGCCGATGATCGCGTCCGCGCTCGTCTCGGCCAGTGCGTCGAGCCATCTGCTCGCCTGGTCCCGCGCCTCACCTTCTCGCGCCGTCCAGACCTCCTCGACCGTCAAACCAGCCGATTCAAGCGAGGCGCGCACCGCATCGACGAACATCGCGTTGTCGCCGACGATCCGGTACACATCGCCACTGGCATGGACCTCCGCGCGACGGTCGTCCGTGCTCGCAGCCATCTCCAGGTGCTCGCGCACGCTCGCCGGCACGCTTTCGCGAAGCCCGTACCGGTCCAGCACGTCGAGCGCGCCAGCGGGGTTGGGCTCACGCGGCACGGTCGGCCCGCTGGCGATCACGGTCGGATCGTTCCCAAGCACGTCGGAAAGGATCAGCGAAACCGTGCGGGCCTCGCCAATATGACGGCGAAACCCGCCGCCCTTCACCTCACTCAGCTCCGATCGCACCGCGTTGAGGTGCTGGATCGGCGCGCCAGCCCGCAACAACAGGTCGGTCGTTCGCTGCATGTCCTCAAGCGAAAGGCCGTCGGCCGGCGACTCGAACAACGCCGACCCGCCGCCCGACATCAGCGCCAGCACGACGTCGTCACCACCAAGTCCATCGACCGCGTGGAGAATGGCTTCTGTCGCGGCGATGCCTCGCGCGTCTGGCACCGGATGCGACGCCTCGAACACGACGAATCCGGCGGGAGGATCGCTGACGTGGCCGTCCTTGGTCAGCACGAATCCCGCCGAGATGCGGTCCCCCAGCACGTCGGCCGCGGCCCGCGCCATCGGCGACGCCGCCTTGCCAATCGCCACGACCACCAGGCGCCCGGCGACCGGAATTGCCTCCCCGTCGACCGAGAAGCCCGCGTCGGTCCGGCGAAGCACTCGTTTCACCGCGGCATCCGGCGCTACCACCTCGATACCGGCTCGGAATGCCCGTTCGATCAGCTCGCGATGATCACGCGCGTCAGCCATCGATCGCCTCCTCCCGCAGGCGATGTATCGCCATCAGCATGTCATCCGGCTGCGGCGCGCGAAACGTCACCGCGTCGCCACCCGATGGCAACCGAATCGTCAGCTCGGCGGCATGCAGCATCTGTCGCTCGATTCCAAGATGGCGCGCGTGGTCCATCGATCCCTTTCCCCCATACACGGCATCCCCGAGAATCGGGTGCTTGATGAACGCGAGGTGGACGCGGATTTGATGCGTCCGCCCCGTTTTGAGGTCAACATCGACCATTGATGCGCGGGGAAACCGCTCCCGGACCGTGGCGATGCTCAGCGCCGCGCGCCCATCGCGATCGACCCCCATCTTCTTGCGCTCGGTGCGGTGCCGCGCGATCGGCACGTCGATCACCGCCTCGTCCTCACGCAGGACGCCTTCGACCAGCGCGACGTATCGCTTCCCGACGCTGCCATCGGCCCACTGTCCCTGCAGCGCAGCCATCGCGGCATTGTGCTTCGCCACAACCATCACGCCCGACGTGTCCTTGTCGAGCCGATGGACGATCCCGGTCCGTTCGGTACCCCGCTCGGCGATCTCCATCGCATGATGGCGAATCGCATTTACCAGCGTCCCCGACTGGTGACCCGGCGCCGGATGCACCACCATTCCGGCCGCCTTGTTCACGACGATCACGTCATCGTCCTCGTAAAGAATGTCGATGGGGATGTTCTCTGGCTCGACCTGCTCTCCCGCCACCGGCGGAATCTCCACGGTGACGATCTCGCCCGGCGTCATCTTGAACGACGCCTTGCGCAGAATCCCGTCCACCAGGACGTGCCCGTTGTCGATAAGCCCCTGCACGAACGACCGGCTGAGCCCCTCTACCTGCTCGGCGATGTATCGGTCGAGACGCAGGTTTCGGTGCTCCGGCTCGGGCAGTAGCTCGATCACCTCGAACTGGTCTGTGTCATCGACGGTGTCACGCCCGTTCGTCATCGTTGTCCTCGCTGGCTTCGCCTTCCAACGCGGCATCGCTGTCCGCACCCGTATCCTGCCGCAACAATGCCACCGCGAAAACCGCGATGGCCAATGTGATCGCCGAATCGGCGATGTTGAACCGCGGCCACGGCCCAACAGCAATGTAATCGGTCACATACCCGTCACCGAAGCGCTCCACCAGGTTGCCCGCTCCGCCGCCGATGATCAGACCCCCGCTGAGCTTCGTCCAGACGCTGTTTCCCAACTCGTGCAGCAGCAACCACACGAATCCGGCCCCGGCCAGGAGCGACGCGGCAGCCAGCAGCTCGGCGTTGCCCCGCATGATCCCGAACGCCGCACCGGTGTTCTGCACGTATTCGAGCCCGACGACATCCTCGATCAGCCACCATGCGTGTCGATCGGCCTCCGGCCCGAAGGCCGACGTCACCGCGCGTTTCACCACGAGGTCGGCGGCCAGCACGACGAGGGCGATCGCGCCGATCGCCCACAGCGTCCTGGTCGTTCCGGAACTCGTTCTCGCGTGCATGGCGTCCTCGCCTCCTGTCGGAAGCCTAGCACGGTCACCCGCCCTTTCCGGCGGCTATACTCGCCTGCAGGTAACCGCACCGCGCGCCCGAGGAGCCGCTCCATGACCGACACCGCCGCCACAGAATCGCCCCACCCATTGCGCCTCGTCATCGCTGGCGGTGGCACGGGCGGTCACGTGCTCCCGGCCGTCGCCGTCGTCGAGGAAATTCGCCGGCGCGAGTTGCCGGTTGAGGTGCTCTGGATCGGGGGACACACCGGGGTCGAGCGAGGCATCGCCGAGGCGAACAGCATCCCCTTCACGGCGATCCAGACGGGCAAGCTCCGGCGATACTTCGCGTTGAAGACCTTCACCGACATCGCCAGAATCCCGATCGGTATCGGTCAGGGTTTCGCGAAGCTTCGCGCGTTTCGCCCAGATGTCATCTTCAGCACGGGAGGCGCGGTCAGCTTCCCAACGGTCTTCGCGGGATCGCGACTCGCGCCCATCCTCACCCACGAGCAGACCGCCCAGATCGGTGTCTCCAACAAGATGGCGTCCCGCTTCGCCGATGTCTTCGCCGTTGCCTTCGAGGAGACGGCCACGCTCGCCCGCCAGCGCCACCATCGCGTCGTCGTGACCGGAAATCCGACGCGCTCGTCGATCCTCGGTGGGTCGCGCAAAGCGGGGCTCGCACGCTACGGCTTCAGCGCGGACCTCCCGGTCCTCTATGTCACCGGGGGGGCCCAGGGCGCGACACCGATCAACCGCCGGCTCGAACCGCTGCTGCCCGAGTTGCTGAACGACGTCCAGATCCTCCATCAGGCCGGACCCGCCGCGGCCGAAAATGACGATGTGCGCCGCATGCGTGAGGTGCAGGCAACCTGGCCGGAGGAGTTGCGGCGGCGCTACCACGTCGAGGAATTCATCCGCGAGGAAATCGCCGATGTCTATGCGATGTCCTCGCTGGTGCTGGCTCGCGCTGGCGCCGGCACCGTCGCCGAGCTCGCACGGATCGGCCTGCCGTCGATCCTGCTCCCGCTCCCGGGCACGTGGGGTGATGAACAGCGGAAGAACGCCGAGCTGCTCGAACACGCCGGCGGGGCGACGGTGTTGAGGCAGGCAGACACAACGCCGGAGGTTCTTCGCGAGGAAATTCTCAAGCTGGTCCGAGATCCAGAACGGCTCTCGGCAATGGGTGCCGCCGCCAGCAGCATCGGTGAGCCCAACGCAGCGGCCAACCTCCTCGACCAGCTCCTCATCCTCGCCCACCGTCACACCGGCACGTAACCTCGGTCGCGCGATATCCGGATTACGAGGTCTGCGTCAGGAAACACAAGAATCCCCGCACGGAAAGTCGTGAGAAACGACCTGCCATGCGGGGCACGACTACGCTCACGATGGAGACCGACGGCTACCAGTCGCCACCCGGCATTCATTTACTACGCCTCGGCCGCCTCAGGCTCC
>CBFGRG010000075.1:0-10144 GCA_965651105.1 uncultured bacterium
TGACAATTACACCAGTGTATTCTCCGGATGCGGCGAAATTTGGGATGATCGGTTGTTCGTATTGTCCCCAACGGCTGGTTTGGCCTCCACACGGGCCGGGCCGCCAGTAAGGAGTATCGGTATGAAGCGATTGTTGAGCATTGCCATGACACTGGTTGTGGCGCTCGGGTTGATGGTGACGTCGATCGTCGCGCCCGCAGCGGCGCAGGACGAGGCGCCAACCATTACCGTCGGTTCCAAGGACTTCACCGAGTCGATCATCCTGGCCGAAATTGTCGCCCTCATGCTGGAGGACAACGGCTTTACCGTCGAGCGCCAGCTCAACCTCGGTGGTACCGCTGTCGCCCATGAGGCCCTCGTCAATGGTGAGATCGACATCTACGTCGAATACACCGGTACCGGCCTGCTCGCCATCCTCGGCCAGGAGCTGCCGGAATCCGGCGACAGCGCGGATGCCAGCGCCAGCCCGGTTGCTGAGGGGCAGGACGCGATCTACGACATCGTCAAGCAGGGGTATGACGAGGAGTTCGGGCTGACATGGCTCGAGCCGTGGGGCTTCAACAACACCTACGCCCTCGCCGTGACGCAGGAGACCGCCGACGAGTTCGGCCTCGAGACGATTTCCGACCTGCAGGGCGTCGCCGGTGACATGACCTTCGGCGCGACGCAGGAGTTCCTCGTCCGGCCGGACGGCCTGCCGGGGCTGGAAGAGACCTACGGCTTCGAATTCGGCAACGACCAGGGGCTCGATCCCGGTCTGGTCTACTCGGCCGTTGACAACGGTGACGTCGACGTCATCTCGGCCTTCGCGACCGACGGCCGCATCCCGGCGCTCGGGCTCGTGCTGCTCGAAGACGACATGAGCTACTTCCCGCCGTACCATGCGGCGCCAGTGGTCAGTGGCGAGCTGCTTGAGCAGAATCCGGAAGTCGCGGACATCCTCAACCAGCTTTCTGGCCAGATCGACGATGCGACGATGGCCGAGCTGAACTTCCAGGTCGACGAGGGCGGTGAGCAGGAGATCGACGCCGCTCGCGCGTTCCTCGAAGAGAACGGGTTCATCGGCGGCGAGTAACCACGTGAGGGAGGCGATGCGCTTCCATCATCGTGCGGACGGGTCGGGGCAATTGCCCCGACCCGTTTTGCTGCCTGGCTGTCGTGACGACACCGGCGACATCCCTCAGCGGTTGACGTGACCTTGACGGTTCCGCAGGATACTGGGGAGGGTCCTGTATCGGGGGGCGATAGTGCCCCTCACGCCACGACCGCCGGGTGAAATGGCCCGGCAAGCGCGTCAGGAGTGTTCGCAATGACCAGGACGTCAATGGATCAGCAGGTCGCGACCCGTGTCGGCGCCATCGCGCGTGCGGCGAGCACCTTCATCGGATGGTTGACAGCGCCGGAGATTGCCGAGTTGTCGGCCGACCCGGAGGTCGCCAACTTTTCTGTGGGCAACCCGCAGGAGATGCCGTTGCCGGGCTTCGTCGATGCCCTCCGGCGGGCAGCCGAGCCGCGGAACAAGGATTGGTTCGCCTACAAGTTCAGCGAGCCGGAGTCCCGGGAGGTGGTGGCCGCCGCCCTGCGCGAAGAGCTCGGCATCCCCTTCGACCCCGAGGATATCGCCATGACGACCGGCGCCTTCGGTGCCCTGGCGACCGCGATCCAGCTCCTGATCGACCCCGGCGACGAAGTGGTCATCAACCTGCCGCCGTGGTTTTTCTACGAGACCATGGTTGCCGGGGCGGGTGGCGTCACGGTCAAGGTCGCGGTCGACCGCGAGACCTTCGATCTTGATCTTCCCGCGATCGCGGAGGCGATTACCCCGCGCACGCGAGCGATCGTCGTCAACACGCCCAACAACCCCACCGGTCGCATTTACCCGCCCGAAACGCTGGAGCGGTTGGCGGCGATCCTTACCGAGGCGTCGGCGCGGCACGGGCGGCCAATCTGGCTCATCTCCGACGAGCCCTATCGCCGCATCCGCTTCGATGATGTTCCGTTCCACTCGCCACTGGCCTATTACCCATACTCCCTGATGACCTATTCATACGGCAAGATCCTGCTCACGCCCGGACAGCGTCTGGGCTACATCGCGCTGCCGCCGACCTTGCCGAACCGGGAGGAGATGCGCCAGGCGATCCAGGCAGTCCAGGTTGCCGGGGGCTGGCTCTTCCCGAATGCGATCATGCAACACGCGATCGCCGAGCTGGAGCCGATGTCGATCGATCTCGGCGCGATGCAGCGCAAGCGCGATCGCATGGTGTCGGCCCTGCGCGAGATCGGATACGATGTCCGCTCGCCGGAGGGGACGTTTTACCTGCTTCCGAGGTCGCCGTGGCAGGACGATCGTGCGTTTAGCCTCGAGCTGGCCAGGCACAAGCTGCTCGTGCTGCCAGGCTCGGTGACGGAAATCCCGGGATTCTTCCGCCTCTCGCTCACCGCCAGTGAGGAGATGATCGAGCGCAGCCTCGCCGGTTTCGCCGCGGCATTCGCCCGCGCGCACGCCGAGCCGGCCCACGCCTGACCGGCGCGCCCGCAGCTCCCTGCTGTTCTCATCGCATTTGCCCCTTGTCTTCCCACGCACTGTGCGCGTATCGTGGTGCGTGGGACCATGACAATGGCGGCGCGTGCTGGCGTGGTGGAGCGGGGGCGAAAAGCTGTGGACGATCCGCTGGATTTCGCCGTCGTCATCGCGCTGATCCTCTCCGCCATCCAGCTGCTCGCCCCGCGGCTACGGGCCCTGATCGGTCGTCATGGCCGGCAGGTGCAGTCGTTCGGGGGAGGCGTCGGGCTGGCCTACGTGTTCCTTCAGCTCTTCCCGGAGATCGACAACGTGCACGCCTGGCTGGGCGAGCATGTCCACATCGTCACGCTGACGAGCTTCCTGCTCTTCTTCATGTTCGAAGCGTGGCTGATCTATCGCTATCGCCGGCAGCGGGCGATCGACGTTTCGGCCGATGAGCAGCACCCAGGCGTGCCACCGGCGGTGTTCTGGCTGCACATCGGCATCCTTGTCTTCTACACATCGATGGTGGTGTTCACGGTGCCAAACGATGTCGCCGAGGACTTCCTTTTCGCGGCCGCCACCGGCGTCGCGTTGGGTCTGCACTGCATGTACAAGGATTACCTGCTGCGCGCCCACGCCGGCAGCCAGTTCCAGTCAGCGGGACGCGGCCTGCTGATCGTGTCGCCGTTTCTGGGGTGGATGGCGCATCGGATCATCCAGCCATCGGAAATCGTGCTGGATCTCGTCATCGCGGTGCTGGCGGGGTTGCTGATGCAAAGTGTCTTCCGGGACGAGATTCCACGTCCCGATGCGGCCTCGGTTCAGTGGCTCGTCTTTGGCGTGGCCACCTTCACCGCCATTTCGTTCATCAGCTAGGGTCAGCCGCTTCGCCCCGGATCGGGACCGGCTGGCGATCCGGCCCGACCGCGACCATCACGATCTTCGCCTCGGTGACCTGCTCGATCGCGCCGCCGTCGACACGCTCGACCATCGCGTCGACCTTGACGGTGATGCTGGTGCGCCCGATCCGTTCCACCTTCGCGTAGCAGAGCAGGCAGTCGCCGACGAACACCGGCCGGTGGAAGACGACGTTGTCCATCGCCACGGTGGTCAGGCGGTGGCTGGTGTGCTGGCGCGCCTCCACCCAGGCGGCGATGTCCATCTGGCTCATCAACCAGCCCCCGAAGATATCGCCGGAGGAGTTGGTATCGGCGGGCATCGCCACCACGCGGATCGCCAGGTTCGCGTCGTTGTCCATGGAGCTTCCTTTCCCACGGCGGGACTGGGCGGCAGGTATGCCAGCGTGGCACGGCACCGCTTCAGGTGTGATAATATCGTACGTACACCGTCGTCGAGATCCGATGGCCGAAACCGGCCGCGCGCTCGGCGCGTTACAGGGAACGACTGGGGGCGCATGCTCGCGCCCGCCCGCCGGAAACCATCCGGCATCGTTCTCCAGTATTACCTCGGGGGGAGCCCATGGCACGCCAGACCAGAAACCGCCGCAGCGACCGGCCCATCGGGCCTGCGCGCGCGCTTCGACAGATCGTCTCCATGCTCGTCGCGATCGCGGCGCTGATGGTCGCCGTGCCGAGCGCGATTCCAGCTGCCGCGCAGACGATCCCGGGGACCGGCGCGCTCGAGGTTCATCTCTCGGAATGCCCGCCCGGCTACGATGGCCAGAACGTCTACGCCGATTGTCACGCCAACGGGCTGGCCGGTGTCGGTGTCAGTATCGCCGGACCCACCAGCGACACCAAGACCACCGAGGGCGGCGTCGGCGCGACCCGCTTCGGCGAGATTCCGGCCGGCACCTACACGGTCACCGTGGCGCTGCCGGATGCCGGCCAAACGTACCGCACATTCTGCTCACCCGAGGGTGGCGGCGACCGCGTGCCGATGACCCCGCCGAATGCCAATGGCGCGGCCGTCGAGGTCGGCGAGGGGCAGGCGATCGTTTGCGATATCTCCGTCGTGCCGCCAGCGGCTCCGGATGGCGAGGAGCAGGATCCTCCCGCCCAGCAGGATCCGCCCGAGCAACAGGATCCGCCGACCGAGCTCGGCTCGGTGACGATCAACGCCTTCGCGTGTGTTGCGGAGACCGATCCGGCCGCCGAGTACGATACGCTCGCCGGCGCCTGCCCATCCCCGGCGGAGGACATCACCTTCACCTGGGGGAATGCCGACGGCCCGATCGAAACGATCAACACCAGCGATGGTGATGACGAGGGCCAGGCGGTGTTCGATGAGGTCGCGCCGGGCACCTACACGCTGTTCTCCGACGTGCCGCTGGAGTTCGCCACCGAGCGCCTCTTCTGTGTCGCCGACGGCGGCAATCGCTACGCGAAGGAGTTCGATGCCACTGGCGTCACGACCTTCTCCGAAATGACCTCCGAGCAGATCGTGTGCGACTGGTTCATCGTGCCGGAGGATCTGCGTGACGATCCGGTTGCCACCCAGACACCCGAAGGCGGGTCCCGCGGCGAGGAGACCGGCGCGTCGCTGACGGTGCACCTCGCGCTCTGCCCGGAGGGGTACGACGGCGAGGAGCTGTTCGACACCTGTCACGGTGAGGGGATCGCTGATCAGGAGTTCGTGCTGACCGGCCCTGATGGCGAAACCAGCGCGATCACGACCGTGCCGCAGTCACCGGGTCCCGGTATCGTTGAGTTCACTTCGCTGCCCGCCGGCGACTACAGCCTCGCCGGAGGTCCGCCGGGCGATTTCGGCTCGGTGCGCCTCTACTGCACGACCCAGCCCGATGGCGAGCGCCTCGACGCCGAGATCGATTCGACCATCGCCACCTTCGCGATCGGCGAGGGGCAGGATATCCTCTGCGACTGGTACTACATTCCGGAAAACGCCCAGGGCGACCCGACTCCAACCCCCGAGCCGAGCACAGCCGAGATTCTCGTCACCCTGCGCGCGTGCCCCGAGGGTGAGTCGATGGCTGGCGCGACCTACAGCCAGTTCACCACCGCCTGCACCGAGACGCGCGACGGCGTCCACTTCAGCCTGAGCGATCAGGGGGCGCCGCCGCTGAGCGCGGAGACGGGCGTATCCGGTCCCGGCGCGGTGCGATTCTTCGACCTGCTGCCGGCCGACTACACGCTTACGCCTGCGCTCCCCGACGGGCTGAACAGCGCCGGTGTGTTCTGCAGCATCGACGGCGGCGACGTCTACCAGAAGACGCTGGACAACGGCTCGACGACGTTCGTCAACGTCGATGGCGAATCGATCGCCTGCGACTGGTTCGCGACCCGGCCGGGAGCGCAGCCGGATCCGGAGGGGCCGTCCGGGTCGATCACGTTGCGCGAGTTCCTGTGCGAGGCTGACAAGTCGGATGTGAAGGACTGGGAGCGCGATTGCGCGGCCGGCCGCAGCGGCAGGGTCTTCACGCTCGCATCGACCGATGGCGCGATTTCGCTCAGCACCGCCACCGATGCCAACGGTGTCGCCACGTTCACCGGCCTGCCGGATGGGTTCTACACGCTGGAGCAGGACGAAGGCATGTGGTGCAAGGCGAAGGCCGAGCGCGTCGACAGCAAGAGCCGGGTCATCGTCGAAGGCGGCCAGAACACCGACGTGTTCATCTACCAGTGCGCGCAGGTGACCGACCTGCCCAGCACCGGCACGGGACCCGGTATCGGTCCGGTGGATCATCAGGACTGGTGGGCCGACCTGAGCACGACGTCGATCGCGCTGATGGGTGTCGGCGTGCTTGGCGCGATGCTGCTGGCCGGATGGGGCGCGACGCGTCGCCTGCGTGCCTGATCTCGCGATGTTGGTACGCGCCCGAACGTACAGAGCGGGTACACTTCCGTGGGACATGCGCCCACGCGGATGAAACGACGACACGATCAAATCGAGGAACGACACATGATACGACGTGCACGGCAAGGGCTGGTGCCCTTTATCGCGAGCCTGATGATCCTCGTCGGCCTGACAGCCGGGGTGTCGGCCACCACCGGGCTCGAGCTTCCAGGGTGGGGCAGCGGGCAGGGGCTTGCCGGCGCGCTCGGGCTGAACCCGACACAGAGCGAAGGCACGGCGCCAGTCTCGATCTCGATCCCCGACGCCACGGTTGATGCCGAAGTCGAGCGCAGCCAGATTGTCGATGGCGTGATGCTCGACCCGAGCGGCCCCTGGGTTGTCTCGTGGTACCAGGAAACCGGCGAGCTGGGCGAGTTCACCAACACGGTGATGTCTGGCCACGTCGACTACTGGGATGTCGGACCGGCTGTCTTCTACACCGTTTCCCAGTTGCCGGAGGGGGCGCAGATCTCCGTCACCGGTGAAAACGGCGCGATCTACACCTACGCCGTCGAGTGGATCGAGGATTATGAGGTCGCCGGGCTCACTCCCGAGGCGATCAACGAGATCGTCGGGGAGACCGACTATCGCGCGCTGACGCTGATCACCTGTGGCGGCGAGTTCGACTACGAGCGTGGCGAGTACCTCTATCGCACCGTGATCCGGGCCAAGCTGGTCGATGTTGATGGCGTGCCGGTCGAGGCGGTCGAAACAGCGGACGCCGAGGACGCAGATGCGCAGACCGAGGATGCCGAGAGCGCCGATGCGGATGCCACCGGCGACGAAGCCGCCACGACCCCGGCGGAGGGCACCCTGGCTGTGGGCGGAAGCGCGACGGTGATCGAAACCGAGGTCAACCTGCGCGCCGATGCCACCACCACCTCGGATGTCGTCACGGTGCTGACGCAGGGGCAGGCCGTGACAGTCGTGGACGGCCCGCGCGAGGCGGACGGCTATGTCTGGTGGAACATCATGCTCGAGGACGGCACGAGCGGATGGGTGGCCGCCGATTTCCTTCAGCCGTAGCGAAGGTCAGTCACCGAGCTGACAGATGGAACCGGCGCGGCGCTTATGAGTGTCGCGCCGGTTTCTCCGTTGAATGGCTCGTGCGCTCTGCGAACCAGGCGAGCACGTCCTCGCGGCGAATGTCGAGGACGTGGTGATCGACGATATAGGCCCTGAGGCGGCCGCACTGGGCGTCCTGCAGGATCAGGTTGGGGTCGACACCGAGCAGCCGAGCGAGCTCGGCAGGAGTGTAGTGGTCCCTGTGCAGGAGGTCGATCAGGGCTTCGCGCTCAATCGGGGTCACCATGGGGATGTCTCCTTCCACCGCGCCGATAGTTCGGCGCGACATAATGACTGTCCCGTGACTCCATTGTAGCGGCGCGTGTTCCATTTCGATAGTCCCGCGTCACCCCGAGAACCTATCCCCGGTCCTGACTCGATGACCCGCGAAAACGCGCTGCGCGGTCACCCTATGGCTCGAAGTCCTCGGGGTCAGAGCGTGTTGACGAACAGCGCGCTGACCGACTCGCCCTGGTGAATGCGAGAGATCGCCTCCGCCAGCAGCGGCGCGATCGACAGCACCGTCATGTGCGGCAAGCGCTTCTCCTCGGCAATCGGCACGGTGTTGGTCGTCACGATCTCCTCGATATCGTCCATCTGCCCCAGCCGCTCGATGGCCTTGCCGGTGAACAGGCCGTGCGTGCAGGCGAGTGAGATGCGCCCGACCCGCTCCTTTCGCAGCGTGCTCACCAGCTCCAGGATCGATCCACCGGTGGCGATCTCGTCGTCGAGAATGATCACGTCGCGCCCTTCGACCTCGCCAACGATGGTGTCGATCACCACCCGGTCGTCGGCCAGCCGCCGCTTGCTGCCGGCCGCCACCGGGAGGTCCAGCAAGCGCGCGAACTGTGATGCCTGCTTGGCGTTGCCGAGATCGGGCGAGACGACGATGGTGTTGTCCAGATCGCCCTGCGAAAAGTGCTCGGCGATCACGTTGAGCGCATTGAGATGGTCGACCGGCACGCTGAAGAAGCCGTGCACCTGTGGCGAGTGCAGCGCCATCGTCAGCACCCGGTTGGCGCCGGCGGTGGCGAGCAGGTCGGCGACGAGGCGGCCACCGATGGAGATGCGCGGCGCGTCCTTCTTGTCGGATCGGGCGTAGGCATAGTGGGGGATGACGGCGGTGATACGCGCCGCCGAGGCGCCCCGGGCGGCATCGAGCATCATCAGCAGCTCCACCAGGTGCTCCTGCACCGGCAGGGCCATCGGCTGGATGATGAAGACATCTTTCTCCCGGCAGTTGGCCTGGAGCTGCACCTGGAGGCAGTCATTGCTGAAGCGCCGGATTTCGGTCTCATGAAGCGGGACGCCGAGGTGATCGCAAATCTCCCGCGCGAGGTCGCGATGGGCGCTGCCGCTGAAAATGCCGATGTCGCGCATGGAGGTGTTTCTCCGTGAGTGATATCGAACATGACGGAAGCCCGGTCGCGACCGGGCTTCCGCTACCTGATCTTCATCATTGTACCGAAGGCGTCTGGGCCCCCGCTTCAGACCGGGCTGGCGCGACGTGTCACGTCGGCCTGAAGGAACCCGAGCGTGGTGTCGCTCCCCGGAGCCGAGCCCTGACCGCAGCTGCCCCAGAGACCGCGTCCCTCGGCTTGCGCCACCGCATCGGCCGAGCGAAGCCAGCTGGAGAACCGCGTGTTCGGCTCGCTGATGTCGGCCGTCGCCGCGCCTGTCGTGACGAGCTGGTGGGCGACCAGCGCATACTGGCCTTCGTCGGTCTGGACCCAGACGTCGCGCACCCAGTTGCCTTGCGCGTCAACATCGGTCGCCTGCCGCTCGATCTTGACCGTCTGGCCGGCGACGATGCCGCGGTTGGCCTCGGTCGACTCGGCGGCGTAGCAGGAATCTCCCGTCGGCACGTCGATCCCGAGGTAGCGCACCGTTTGCTGGATGCCGTCCTTCTCAACCACGATCGTCTCGCCGTCGATCACGTCGACCACCGTCGCGTCGATCGTCTCCGGGGCGGACGACTGTCGCATTTGGCCGAGCCCCGGCGTGGTCTCGAGGAGGTGCGTCAGGTCGATCTGCTGATCGCCCGCCCGCAGGATGAGCGACTGCGCGTCGAGCGGTGCGAGGAAGGTCAGCGCGAACTGGTGCCCCTCACCCGGCGCCCACAGGATCGCGTCGGTGTTGCTGTAGGCCGGGTTGAAGCCGAGCATCGACGCCACCCAGCTGTTACCGACATCGACCTGGATCTCTTCGCCGTCGGCGATCAGCGTGAACTCACGCATATCGAAGACCTGGTTCTGGTCGGTCAGGTTCTGCCCGTCAACCGAGAGCACGATCCACTCGCCATACGTTACCGCGTTGATTTCGGGCAGCTCGGGAACGCTGCTGCCGCTGCTGGCGCCGTCGACGCTGTAGCGAATCCCGCTCTGGACGAACTCCTGTGCTGGAGGCTCCTCCGGGTTGACGCTGGCTGGCTGGGATTCGAGCGTCGGCTCGGTGATCGCCTCGCCGGTCGGGGCGATGGTCGGCTCCGGCTCCTCCGTCGGTTCGAGTGTCGGTGTTGCCGGGGCGGCCGTGGGTGTTTCGGTCGGCGTCTGGGTTGGCTCCTGCGTGGGCTCTTCGGTCACGACCTGGGTGGGTTCTTCCGTGACCACCTCAGTCGGCACTTCCGTGGGCTCTTCGGTGACCACCTCGGTCGGCTCTTCCGTCGGCGCCTCCGTCGGCGCCTACGTCTCGACAACCGGCCGAACGGAGGCCTCGACCTCCCGCGGAGCCGTCCTCGGGACCGAAACCGCGGGCTCGGTC
>CBFGRG010000076.1:0-10115 GCA_965651105.1 uncultured bacterium
TGTCGACGACTCGGTTTTCAGGGCAGTCATGGCGTTGTCTCCGTTCGTCGTCGTGCGCAGCGGGGCATCCGCGCGCCGCAAGGGGTCGTTCGCGGAATCGCTCGTTGCCATGGAGGTCTCATTGTTCGCCATGCCTGGCGGCCTTCTCGCGCTCGCCTCCTCCGTCGCGGCGGGTGTTGAGCGCCGAGCGAATCTGACCAGAAGCAAGCCTGCCCCCAGCGTCGCCGCCGTCGCGGCGAGGCGCCGGACGATATCTCGTTCCACGACGATGTCCTCCTTCGCGGAATGCCGATCGTTAAGCGGTCACGAGCATTGCCTCGGCAACCGGGCGCTCGACCAACCGACCCGACCGGATGCTCATGGCCGACCTACCTCCTCATGGCTTCGCGCAGGCGGCGCTCGTTCACCTGTGCCAGCGCGCTGACCACGAACAGGACGATGAAGAGGAAAAGTGACAACCGCTGGTACAGGCTCGCTGACGGATCGGACGTGTCGACGTCGAAGCTGGACTCGAACAGCACCTGGGTACCGCTCAGGATCATGAACGCGCCAGCCGCGGCCATCGCCAGCACGAGCAGGTTGTTCCCGAGCCGGCGACCGAAGAACGCGCCGAGACCAACCCCCGCGGCCGCGATGATGAGCGAGAGGACGCCGTTGGGCCGGGGACCGAGGATCTCGATGATGCCCAGCACCGCAACGCCCGTGACCAGACCGAGAATGCCGCCCGCGATCCAGAGCGAGAAGTTGACCAGCGCGTAGCAGGCGAAAGCAACGGCGAAGCCGGCGATGAACGCCACGAGGATGCGCACCGATTCGGATTGCCCTTCGAGGACCTGCATGGCGAGGAGAAACCCGATCCCGAACCCCATCGCGCCCAGCGCGAACTGGAACAGCGACGTGCCGTACACCGCAACGAATACGCCGGCGCCAACCAGGGCGATGCCCCACAGTAGGTCCTGTCCCGACACGCCAGTTCCCCTTCACTCGGACCACACCGGCCCTCCGGTACCCGCGAACATCTCAACGGCGCCAGGGGCGGTCATGTACCCGCACCGATGTGATGCCCTCCGTTACCCTCGATGCACTCGACCAGCAGGAGCGGCATCCCGAGGTCGTAGAGCCCCTTGAGCACGCCGAGCAGCGCGGCCTGATCCGGGAGAGGACCGTCCAGGACGGTGCAATCGGGGTCGCCCTCGTCGGGACTGATCCGCATTCCGGCCAGGTGGTCGGACCAGGTGGCGCGAAGCGAGCCGCGAACGCGAATTCGATAGATCCCCGGGCCATACCACGTGCGCCGCCAGTTCTGGTCGGTTGACATCTCCCTGCCTCCAGGGCAGCGACAGCATCGCCGACATCGACACCTCTGGTTGGAAGCTCACGGAATGCGGTCGCGTTGCCCTGCTGCGGAGTTGCGGATGCGATGACCATCAACGCGCCAAAGCGCGTCACGCCGGTACGTCGATCATCCCCGCGCTGGCTGGTGTGGGGATCACCCAAACGGTATCAATTGGTATCAGCTTTGGCAGGAGCGAGCGCCCTGTCAGTCGGCCGACACGAGACCCGCCTCCATCGCCCGGCTGACGGCCTGGCGCCGGCTGGAGACGCCCAGCTTGCCGTAGATGCTGGCGGTGTGACGCTTGATCGTGTGCGGCGAGATGGCCAGCTCCTCGGCAATTTCCTTGTTGGACAGTCGCCTTGCCAGTCCATCGAGCACGTCCAGCTCCCGCTCCGTGAGTGGCTCCACGAGCAGCGCTTCGGCTGGGCTCGACACCCGGGCAGCCTCTGATGGGACAGCCATGACCGCACCCACCATGGATTGCTGGTCGAACGCCTCGATGAGCCGGGCCGCGAGGGGCGAGTCTCCGCCCTGTTCCACATACCGCGCGAGTACCGCCGCCATGCGCGCGCCGAGATCGAGGAACGTTCGCAGGAACCCATGAGGCTCGGCGAGCGCGAGTGCCTCTGCGAGAGCCGTCTGCGAGGCATGCACCCGCCCTTTCGCTTGAAGAACCACGGCCCGCGTGGCAAGTGTCGCGATCCTGAGCGGCATCGCATGCACCGCCTCGGCGTACTCAAGCAGGTCATCCAGCGCCGCGCTCGCCTCGGCGAGTGAGGCATCGGAGCCCTCGGCAAGGAGCACCTTGGCACGCGTCAGGAGCGGCACCTCGGACGCATGCGCGGACCCGGCGGGCCCCGCGACGCGGCTCTTGTTCAACCAGCGCAGCGCGGTGGCGATCTTTCCGCGCTTGAATGCCAGGCGCGCCTGGAAAGACCGAACAGCCGGGATCGCCGTCGTTCCATCGGTCGCGATGAGCCGGTCGAGGTAGCGATTCACCGTGGCGTCGGCCTCGGACCGGTGCCCGGCCATCTCGTGCGCCAGCGCCAGCCCGAGGTACACCCGGCTCAGGATGAGGCTGCTCGCCTCGGCTTCCTCGGCCGCCGCGGCGAAGTGGCCGATCGCCGCATCGAGCCGGTTCTGCTCGTAGGCGACCGTTCCCAGGTAGGCGCGCGCCATGACCGCGCCCCAGCCCAGTCCGTGGACCGTTGTCAGGTCGAGCAACTCGCTGGCCGTGACCCGGCACCGCTCCAGGTCGCCGGCATTGAGCCAGACGCCGATGAGCCCGAGACTCGCGCACTCCGCGCGGTGGAGCGCGAACGGATCGGAGCGGCCGGCGCATTCGGCCAGCGCGCGTGTCAGCACGCGAATCGCGCCAATCTCGTCCCCGATCATCTGGCGAGCGGCCCCGACGTAGACGAGCGCGGTCGATGCGGCGGCATGCGTCTCCCACGGAATGGTCTCGGCCGCGCGTGTTGCCGCGTCCAGGGTGGCCCCCGCCTCCAGGTCATAGGGCGCCAGGAACGTCCGGCGCATGAACGTCGCTTCCGCTCGCCACCGCCCGATGGCAACAGGGTCACTTGCGCCCGCCGGCTTCGTCAGCAGCGCGTCGACGCGATCGAGGGTTGATGCGAACGCGACATCCTGCCCGCGGAGGCGTTGCACCCAGGCCTGCGCCAGCAGCAGGGCCGGCCTGCCGTGGACCTGCTCGGGCGGCAGAAGGCCCAGCCAGCGCTCGATCGCCATCCATCGTCGATCAGCGAGCGCAGACTCGACATACCGTTCGACCAAATCGGCGGCCATGTCCGGCTCTCCCGAGGCCAGCGCATGCGGAATCGCCTCATCGACCTGGCCGTGCTCCGCCAGCCAGGCGCCGGCTCGGCCATGCAGGCGACGAACCTCGTCCTCCCCCTCGACTTCGGCCAGCCGCCTCAGGAGCAGGTCGCGGAACAGGTGGTGATAGCGATACCAGTGCCGGTCGTCGCCCAACGGGATCAGGAACAGGCCGGCGCGCTCGAGGCGCTCCAGCATCGCCTGGCTCGACGTCTCGATCGCCACCGATTCCAGCAGCACATCGCACAGCTCGGCGCACAGGCGCTCGGGCACCGCCGTTCGCAGCAGGAACCGCTGCACGTCCTCGGATTGTCCAGCCACGATCTCGTCAGCCATGAAAGCGGCCATCGACGACTCGGCACCTGCCAGCGCCATGGCGTCGGGCCGATCCTGCAGGGCGATCACCGCCAACCGCAGCCCCGCGGCCCAGCCCTCGGTGCGTTCCTGCAGCAGGTCGACGGTATCCTCTTCAGGCTCCCGGTTGGTCGCATCCCGCAGCAGGGCGCGGGTTTCATCACTTGTAAAGCGCAGGTCGGTGGAGCGCACCTCCGCGAGCTGGCCGCGCACGCGGAGCCGGACCAGCGGCAGGAATGGGTCGACGCGGGACACAAGCACGATCCGAAGGCGCGGCGGCGGATACTGGAGCAGCGCGGCGAGAAACTCATCGACCTGCGAGCTGTCGACCGCATGGTAGTCGTCCAACACCAGGATGATGTCATGCGACAGATCGAGCAGCTCATCCCCGAGCTCGGTCGCGACATCGGCAGGCGACGGCGCGCCCGACAAGCGCAGCATTCCCAGCGTGGAGCGGCCAATTCCAGGGACTATTGCCTGCAGGGCCGCGATGACGTGATCGACGAATGCGGCGAGGTCGACGTCTGCGCTGTCGAGCGAGAGCCACACCGCGGAGATCGGCACCGTGGCCAGCCACGCGCAGACCAGAGTGGTTTTCCCGCACCCGGCCGGTCCGGAAACGAGCGTCAGCGGCTTCCCGACTCCTTCATCGAGGCGTGCATGGAGCCGTGGGCGCGGCACGACGCCGCTCCCGAGCTCGGGCTTGAGGAGCTTGACCCGGCGAACCCGTGTCGGCTGCTGGGCGGACATCGCCTCCTCCGTCATGGTTCCGTGCACCGCAACGTGGCGCTGATCGCCCGCTTTGCGCATCCGGCGCGCACGCGCAGGCGGGCCGCCACGCAAGACGGCCGGCAGGTCGTCATGCGCTTCGATCTGAAAGGGAAACCGGGGTCCCGTGAAACACCATGCTGCCAGAGGCACATGACAGTATATTGATGAATCATCTTACGTCAACCAGAAAAGTTCGGAACACCGAAGGCTGCCACCCCCGGGTCAGCCACAGGGGGCCTCCCACACATTTCGCGCAGTACCCAGAGCCTATTGACAGGTGGCTCGGAGGGGCGGAATATCCGGGCAAATCATGGTTTGGGACCATACCGGCGAAATCGGGTCGGACGGTCACGCTCTGACGCGGGAGAGCCGATGAAACTGCGCATGTACCTGATAGTGGGATTCGTGTGCCTTGTGGCCCTTGCCGGCACCGGGCAGCCGGGCACGGTGGCTGCGGCCGTCGCGACCCAGCAGTCGCCGTCCTTCGAGCAGCAACTGGCCGAAAAGTACGCGCCGGTCGCC
This sequence comes from uncultured bacterium, assembly GCA_965651105.1. Lineage (GTDB taxonomy): Bacteria > Chloroflexota > Chloroflexia > Thermomicrobiales > UBA6265 > JACCVC01. The sequence continues at coordinate 4,817 of CBFGRG010000076.1, forward strand.
GCGCTGCGCGAGCAGGAGCATGCATGCGACCGCGACGGGGAGGGCTACTTCCCGGCGCCGGTCGAGATCGTCCTCGGCAACCCGGACGTCACCCTCAGGCAGGAGGGTGTCGAGTCGGTCGTGCTGGAAGGCCCGACGGCGCAGGATATCGCAGGGCTGGACGAAACCCACTACCTCGACTTTCCCGGCGACCCCAACCGGCCCGGATGCACCTACGAGACCTCGTTCAAGCTGTACGCCGACGAGACCGGTGTCCAGCCAACCACCTACGCGCGCGTCGTCACCGATCGCCTGCGCGGCAAGGTCGTGTTGCAGTACTGGTTCTGGTACTACTTCAACGACTGGAACAACACCCACGAATCCGACTGGGAGATGGTGCAGCTCGTCTTCGATGCTTTCTCGGCCGAGGAGGCGCTCGGGCTGGAACCAGGCGCCGTCGGCTTCGCCCAGCACGGCGGCGGCGAGCTCGCCAGCTGGGACGATGCCAAGCTCGGACGTGATGGCGACCGCATCGTCGTCTACCCGGCGGCCGGATCGCACGGCACCTACTACGGCAACGAGCTCTACATCGGCTGGGGCGAGAATGGCACAGGCTTCGGTTGCGACAATACGACAACGCCCGCGCGGATGGTCCCGCTCGACGTGGTGCTGCTGCCGGACGACCCCGATCCAAACAGCGAGTTCGGCTGGATGCTCTTCGAGGGCCGCTGGGGTGAGCTGAAGAGCTGGGAGTACAGCGGTCCCTATGGGCCCAACGCCGGATCCAAGTGGCGGCAGCCCGTCGTGGCGATGGAGAACTGGCGGGACACTTCCCTGAGCGTACCCGTATCGAACGCGATCGGCCCGAACGCCACGGACCTGTTTTGCTCGATTTCGGCCGCCGGGTCCCGGCTGGTGACCCAACTCTGGAACAACCCTGCGGCGATGCTCGGCGTCGGGCTCGGTACCGTCACGCTCATCGGCGGGCTGTTCTTCATCAAGCGCCGGGAGCTGGCCGAGGCGCTGCGGCTCTACCGCCAGCACCTTCGCGTCTTCCTCGGGATCGGCGCCGCGACACTGCCCATCGGCATCGCCTTCAACGGGTTCGCGATCCTGCTGCGCGAGATTCCCCCGCTCGATTGGGTGCTGAAGTGGCTCAACGACACGGGCGGGGCGCGGCTCGCCTCGGCCGCGACGATCGGCGGCCTCCAGCAGATCGCCATGGTCCTGCTTGTGGCCCCGCCCATCATCATGGCGATGCGCGACATCCGCGCCGGCCGCCAGCCGGAGGTCTTGCGCAGCTTCCGCGAGAGCTACCGGCACCTCGGTGTGCTCGCGCTGGCGCTGCTCATCGTCTCCGTCTCGCTGTCGGGGCTGACGCTGCTGGTGATCGGCATTCCGGTGGCGCTCTGGCTCGCGGTGCGCTGGCAATTCTTCGGGCAGGCGACGCTGCTGGACGATGTTCCGTCGGGTCCGGCGGCGGTCCGACGCAGCGCGCAGGTGGTCAACGGCCGCTGGTGGCAGGCGCTCGGCGATTCGGTGCTGTTCCAGCTCTTCTCGCTGGTGCCCGGACCGCTGGTGGGGATGCTGCTGATGCTGATGGGCAAGGCGGCGGTCGACTTCGCCAACACCCTCAGCGCGGTGCTTTTCGCCGCCACGGTGCCAATCTCGGTGATCGGGCTGACGCAGGCCTACGAGCGCTATCGGGCCCGAACGGCGCCGGCGGCCACAAGCGCCGAGCCGGAATCGGAGCCGCTGCCCGGCACCGCGCCGGCCTGACAGCGGCGCGCACCGACGACCTCCAGGACCAGGGCTATTCGACCCAGTTCTCGATCGAGAGTCTCGGAGAGAGGCGCCCGTAGTGCCGGACGTTGTTGGTGACCAGCGTCGCCCCCAGCGCGATGGCGTGGGAAGCGATCATCATATCCATCTCGCCAATCGCGTTGCCGTTCGAAGCCAGGTGATGCCGGATGTCGGCGTGGACCTCAGCGGCCTCCGATCCCCACGCCAGGATCGGCATTTCTCGCAGGAAGCGATGTACGGCAAGGTGGAGACAGTGTGCCGGGTCAAGCATTCTCAGTCCGTAAAGCAACTCGGCCTGCGTCACCGCCGAGATACACAGGCGGGACGGGTCCTCCTCTGCGAAACGCGCGTCAAGCTCCGGATGGCGCCCTTTGATGAAATAGCTCGCGATGTCGGTGTCGATCAGCAGTGGGACAGCCATCAGCCCTCATCCTCGAAGACGCTCCGTCGACTGACTGGCCGGTTCATCGGCCGTTCGGCCATGTATTCGTCGGCGACGTCAGGGGAGAGTTCGAGGGCGTCGCGCCAGGCGATGAACGCTCGCCACGTATCGCGCCGGGGCCGCTCGGAGAGAATGACGTCGCCGGTCGCGTCATCGCGGCTGATGTAGACTTCGTCGCCCTCGAATCGGAACTCGGCCGGCAGGCGTACCGCCTGGCTGCCACCGTTTCGGAACAGCTTCGCCTTGCGCTTCTCGGTCATGGCAAATCCTCTCGTTATATATACTAGTATATACTTTCATCACGCCACAGCGGATTCTCGTTACAACTTCCTGTCAATGTGTCCCAAACGCCCCGACACCGGTCGTTTCGGGCGGCACGAGGTAGCAAACTTGCTGGAGAGGTTCCAGGTTGCCGGACCAATGACGCCGCCCGGCACGCATCACGCGAGAGGCAGGCCACATGGTTTCCTACGTCTTCGACCCCTCGATCTCCAGCGCCGTGGTCGCTGACGGCGCAATCGAGCAGCCGGCGGCGCCAACCGCCACACCGCTCGACGCCGACACGCTCCGGCTGATGGACCGCTACTGGAAAGCGGCCAACTACCTCACCGTCGGCCAGATCTACCTGCAGGAGAATCCGCTGCTGCGGGAGCCGCTCAGGCCCGAGCACATCAAGCCGCGCCTGCTCGGCCACTGGGGCACCTCGCCAGGGTTGAGCCTGGTCTACGTGCACCTGAACCGGCTGATCCGCGAGCGCGACGTCAACGCCATCTACCTCACCGGTCCCGGCCACGGCGGGCCGGCACTCGTCGCCAACGTCTACCTCGAAGGCACTTGGTCCGAGATCTACCCGGAGGTTGGGCAGGACGCCGCCGGCATGCGGCAGCTCTTCCGGCAGTTCTCGACTCCGGGCGGGATTCCCAGCCATGTCAGCGTGCAAATTCCGGGATCGATCAACGAGGGCGGCGAGCTCGGCTACGTGCTTTCCCACGCCTTCGGCGCGGCCTTCGACAATCCCGACCTGCTGGTCGCAGCGGTCGTCGGTGACGGCGAGGCCGAGACCGGCCCGCTTTCCGGCGCGTGGCAGTCGATCAGTTTCCTCAACCCCGCTCGCGACGGCGCGGTGCTGCCGATCCTTCACCTCAACGGCTACAAGATCGCCAATCCGACCGTGCTCTCCCGCACGCCGGACGAAGACCTGCGGGCGCTCTTCACGGGTCACGGCTACGAGCCGCACTTCGTCGAGGGCGACGATCCCGACACCGTCCACCAGTCGCTTGCGGCGACGCTCGACCGCTGCCACGAGCGCATCCGCCAAATTCAACAGGAAGCCCGCAACCACGGCGTCACCGAGCGTCCGCGCTGGCCGATGATCGTGCTGCGCACGCCGAAGGGCTGGACCGGCCCGGACGTCGTCGACGGCACGCCGATCGAAGGCACCTTCCGCTCGCACCAGGTGCCGCTGTCGGGAGTCCGGGACAACCCCGAGCACATGAAGATGCTGGAGGACTGGCTGCGCAGCTACGGCCCGGACGAGCAGTTCGATGCATCCGGACGCCTGGTGCCGGAGCTGGCCGCGCTCGCGCCGGAGGGCGCCCGCCGCATGGGCGCCAACCCCCACGCCAACGGCGGTCCTGACGAGCAGCCGCTGGCGCTTCCGGATTTTCGCGACTTCGCGGTGCCGGTCGAGAAACCCGGCACGACCTTCGTCCAGAACACAAAGCCGCTCGGCACGATGCTGCGCGACGCCTTCACGCTCAACAGGGATGCAGCCAACCTGCGCCTGTTCAGCCCGGACGAGCTCGCCTCGAACCGACTGCAGGACGTGCTGGACGTCGAGAACCGCTGCTTCGTCGGCCCGATCGTCGACGTCGACCAATCGCTCGCGCCCGACGGCCGGGTGATGGAGGTGCTGAGCGAGCACCTCTGCGAGGGATGGCTGGAGGGGTACACGCTTACCGGCCGCAACGGCATTTTCGTGACGTACGAGGCGTTCGCGATGGTCTCGGCGTCGATGATGGTGCAACACACGAAGTGGCTGCAGGAGGCGATCGAGCTGCCGTGGCGCAACCCGATCCCGTCGCTCAACATCCTGCTGACCTCGACGGCGTGGCGCAACGACCACAACGGATTCAGTCATCAGGGTCCCGGCCTGATCGACGTGCTGCTCTCCAAGCGCGGCACCGTGGCGCGGATCTACCTGCCGCCCGACGTCAACACGCTGCTCTCGGTGGCGGACCATTGCCTGCGCAGCAGGGACTACGTCAACCTCATCGTGATCGACAAGCAGCCGCACCTCCAGTACCTGCCGATGGACGCCGCGATCGCGCACAACACCGTCGGGCTCGGCGAGTGGGACTGGGCGAGCAACACCGAAGCCGGCGAGGATCCGGACGTGGTGATGGCCTGCGCCGGGGACGTGCCGACGATGGAGGCGCTGGCAGCGACCGAGTGGCTGCGAAAGTGGGTTCCGGAGCTGAAGATTCGCTTCGTCAACGTCGTCGACCTGATGACGCTGCTCACGCCGAAGCGACACCCGCACGGTATCGACAGCCTGAAGTTCGAGGAAATCTTCACCTGGGAGAAGCCGGTGGTGTTCGCGTTCCACGGCTACCAGCCGGCGATCCACGACATGATCCACGGGCGGCCGAACAGCAGCCGCTTCCACGTCCACGGCTTCCAGGAGCAGGGCACAACGACGACGCCGTTCAACATGGTGACGCTGAACGAGATCAGCCGCTATCACCTGGCGGCCCAGGCGATCCGGCGGGGGATGCGGTTGTCGGTGCGGACCGAGCACCTGCTGGAGCGCCTGCAGCACGAGATCGACACAGCGACGGCCTACGCGCTGGAGCACTTCGAGGACCCGCCGCACATCCGCGACTGGACCTGGAAGGGCGCGTGACAGCGGCGCGGGATGCCCGACGGGGTGACGCAATCGAGATCGGGACTACGGGGAACTGGTGCTCTCCGGGGACGATCCCGACGCCTCGGTCAACTCTCAGGCGCAACGTTCCTCGTCATCCTGAGCGACGGGGCGCAGCCCCGGAGTCGAAGGATCTCTGTCGCCCGGAC
>CBFGRG010000077.1:0-10005 GCA_965651105.1 uncultured bacterium
CGGGCCCATGGGCCCGGGCTTCGCAATTCCACGAACACCCGGCCACCTCGTGCCGGGTCTACGGTTTCACATGGGTCGCCGGTCAGTCGTCCGCCGCGGTGCCGACGAAGCCCTCGCCGGGGACGTAGTTGGGCGACTGGTGGCGAAAGTAGGTGTTGTAGACGTCGCAGTAGCGGCCGCCCTTCGCCATCAGCTCCCGGTGCGTCCCTTCCTCGACGATCTCGCCGTGGTCGAGCACGATGATCCGGTCGGCGTGCTCGATCGTCGACAGCCGGTGGGCGATCACAATCGACGTCCGGTCGGCCAGCACCACGTCCAGCCCCTCCTGGATTTGCGCCTCGGTCAATGGGTCGACCGAGGCCGTCGCCTCGTCGAGGATCACGATCACCGGGTCCTGGATCAGCACCCGCGCCAGCGCCACCAGCTGCCGCTGCCCCATCGACAGCGACCGCCCGTACTCGCCGACATGGGTCGCCAGGCCGTTCGGCAACGCCTCGATCCAGTCGCCGCCGGCCACCAGCTTCGCCGCCGCCTCGACCTCGGCATCGGTCGCGTCCGGCTTCGGGTAGCGGATGTTGTCGGCCACCGTGCCCGAGAACAGGAACGGCGACTGCGGCACGATGCCGAGCTGCCTGCGGTACTCCGGCAGGTCGAACGAGCGCGCGTCCTTGCCGTCGATCAGCAGCTGCCCCTCCTGGAACTCGTAGAATCGAGTGATCAGCTTGCCCAGAGTCGACTTGCCCGCGCCGGTGTGCCCGACGATCGCCAGCGTCTCGCCCGCCGAGATCGTCAGGTTGAACCCATCCAGCACCTTCTGGGTCTCGTCGTAGCGGAAGCCGAGATCGCGAAACTCGATCCGTCCCCGGATACGGCCCGGGTCGTCCGATGCGTGCTGCGTCACCTCCGGCTCGGCGTCGATCAACGCGAAGATGCGCTCAGAGGCGCTCAACCCCTGCTGGAACTGCGACCAGAACGACGCGATGCTGGTGATCGGCATCCAGAACAACATCACGCTCTGGAAGAAGAGGAACCAGTCACCGGCGGAGATGTCGCCGTTGATCACCTGCCGCCCGCCGAGGTAGACCAGCAGCACGGTGCCCAGGCCGGAGAGGAAGAACAGCGTCGGGAAGATCGTGCTGAACACGATTCCCTGTCGCAGCAACACGCGGTACGACTGCTGGTTGACCGGCTCGAACTCGCCGTACAGCGCACCCTCCTGGCGGAAGCTCTTGGCGACGGCGATGCCGTTCATCGCCTCCTGGATCTGGTTGTTCACCCGCGCCGTCGACCGCTGCGCCCGCTGGGTGCTCTCGCGGGCGATCTTCCGGAAGAGCGTCGCCACCAGCCAGACCACCGGCGTCATCGCCAGCGCCACCGTCGCGAGGTAGGCGTTGCGGCTGTAGAGGATGCCGATCACGATGAACACCAGCAGGATCTGGCTGAGCAGGTTCATCGTCAGCGTGACGACGTTGGCGAAGTCGTCCGTATCGGACGTCACGCGGCTGACGACCTTGCCCGACGGGTTGGTGTCGTAGAAGGAGAGGTCGCGGTCCATCGTCGCGTCGAAGGCGTCGGTGCGCAGCGCCAGCACGACATCGCCGACCACCCGGGCGGTGACGACCTGGCGGATGTAGTTGAACCCCCACGCCAGCACGCCGGCGAGCAGGATGACCGCGGTCAGCCACCACAGCACCGCCCCCGCACCCTCGTCGCGGATGCGGTCGATGCCCTCGCTGATCGCCAGCGGCTGGATCATCTGCATGATCGAGTTCAGCGTGATCATCACGCCGACGAGCGCCATCGCGCCGACGGCCGGCCGGAAGTACCCGCCGATGCGGCGGATCAGCTCGCGGTCGCTGTACTGGCGGTCGTAATCCTCGGCGTCGAGGCCGTGCATCACGAAGCCCATGGCCTACTCTCCCTCGGCGGCGGACCCAACGGCCTCCGCCGGCTGGATCTCATCGTAATGGCTGAAGATGCGCCGGTAGAGCGGCGAGCTCTCCAGCAGCTCCTCGTGCGAGCCCAGCGCCTCCAGCCTGCCCTTGCGGATCAGCAGCACGCGGTCGGCGTGGCGGATTTGCGAGAGCCGGTGCGTGATCAGCAGGGTCGTGCGGCCCTCCAGCACCCGGCGGATCGCCGTCTGGATCCTGTCCTCGGTCGCGCTGTCGATCGCGCTGGTGGAATCGTCGAGGATAAGGATGCGCGGCTCGGTGATAAGTGCCCGGGCGATCGCCAGGCGCTGCCGCTGCCCGCCCGAGAGGGTGACGCCGCGCTCGCCGATGACGGTGTCATACCCCTTCTCCAGCGCGACGATGAACTCGTGCGCCTGCGCGTCCTTCGCCGCCTGGACGATCGTCTCGCGGTCGACCTCATCACCCATGCCGAAGGCGATGTTCTCGGCAATGGTGCGAGAGAAGAGGGTGACATCCTGTTCGATCGTGGAGATATTCGACCGCAGCGCGTCGAGATCCCAGTCGCGCACGTCGACGCCATCCACCAGCACCCGGCCGGAGTCGACGTCGAAGATGCGGTTGACCAGCTTCGTCAGCGAGCTCTTGCCGGAGCCGGTCTCGCCGACGATGGCGATGGTCTCGCCCGGCGCGACGGTGAAGCTCATGTCCTCGATCACCGGCCCCTCATCCTCCTCGTAGGAGAAGGTGACGTCGTCGAAGGTCAGCTCGCCGCGCATCGGGCCGTGGTAGCCCTCCGCGTTCTGGTCGAGCTCGGTCTCTTCCTTGATCACGCCGAGCACGCGGGCGGCGGCGGAGAGCCCCATCTGCACCATCGCGAACGAGAAGATGGAGATGAAGGCCGGGAAGCCGAGTTGCTGCATCAGGCCGAGATAGGCGATCAGCTCGCCGAGGGTGATCTGGTCATGCTCGAGCATCCAGACGCCGTGGAAGAGCGCCCCGGCAATGGCGACCGCGAGCAGCAGCTGCGGCAGGTAGCGAGCCTGGACCACGCCCTGCGCGACCTGGTAGTCGCGGTAGAGCCGCGCCTGGTTGCGGAACTTGCGTCGCTCCTGCGCCTCCTGCCCGGTCGCCTTGATCACCTCGATGCCGCGCACCGCCTCGTTCAACCCGGCATTCATCACGCCGAACTGCGCGCGCATGTTGTCCGACACCGGCGTCAGCTTGCGCATGTAGAGCCAGACCGCCAGCACGAACGCGATCAGGAAGGCCACCGGCGACAGCAGCAGCCGCGGCTCGAGCACGGCGATGAAGACGAACGGCGTCACCAGGGCGGTCATGCTGTCGAAGATGAGATCGACACCGGGAGAGAAGCCGAGGTTGATCTGGCGGACGTCGTTGGTGGCGCGCGCCATCAGGTCACCAACCTGCTGCCGGTTGTGGAAGGTCTGGCTCTTGCCGAGCAGGCTGACGAAGAGCTCCTGGCGGGCGTTGCGCTCGACGCGCTTGGCGACGATCTCGATCGCGAAGCGCGCCAGCAGGTCGAACACGCCGCGGAAGAGGACGACGACCAGCAGGATCAGCGAGATGCGCAGGAGCATGGCGAGCGGGTCGTCGGCCTCGCCGAGAATCTCGTCGAAGGCGGTGCCGACATAGATCGGCACGAAGCCGTTGAGCGCGGCGGCCAGCACCGTGCCGACGATGAACGCGACGAACCACCCCTTCGTCTCCGCGAGGTGCGAAAGCAGCCAGCGGAAGGGCGAGCGGTGGTCGTAGTCGCGCGGCAGCGCAGCGGTGAACTCGGCGGTACCCCTCCCCGGCTGGGCGGGAGGCGCGGTCCGAGAGGAATCAGTCACGTTGATGCTCCGATGAGCGGCAGGATACCCGACGACGGGCATAAATATGCGGCAGGCAGCCAGAGGCGCCTCCGCGACGGTCGCCAGTATCGCACGATTGTTCGGACAGGATGTGTCCGGGATGATTTCGCCGAACGGTCTCCCTGAAGACGCACCATGCACCGGGGTCGTGAGACTCCCGCGTTCCAGGAAATTTCAAGCAAAGCGTTCCCGCATTCTTGTTGATCGACAATCCCCTCCCGATCGGCTCTATGATGCAGGCCTGGAGATTTGGCACTGGGTGGCACATCGGCCAGCACGCGTCGAATATCCTGACCGGTGCAGCGCTCCGCACCACACTTTCGCCCACCAAACCGCATCGGGCCTGTCGGCGCGGCGGTTCCCCAGGAGTCCTGAATGCCCAGCGAGAGCATCGTCATCAACGCCCGCGAATACGTATTTCCGCAACAACCCACCGTCGCGATCACCCTCGACGGAACCGATCCGGACTACCTCGACGACGCGCTGGCGCGAGGGTTGATGCCGCGCCTGCAGGAGATGCTCGACCAGGGTGGCTCGTGGCATCTCGGGCGCAGCCAGATGCCCTCGTTCACCAACACGAACAACCTGTCGATAGTCACGGGCGCGCCACCTGTCGTGCACGGACTGCCGGGCAACCACTACCTGGCCGCGAACGGTGAGGAGGTCCAGCTCACTTCGCCCGAGTTCCTGCGCGCGCCAAGCATCCACGCTGAGCTGGGGAAGGCCGGCGCGAGGGTTCTTTGTGTCACGGCGAAGGACAAGCTGCGCCGGTTGCTGGCGCATGGAGGCGTGCCGACGACGAGCGCCGAGAAGGCGCACGAGTGCCCAATTCCCGAGTTCGGCATCGATGACGTCGTCGAGCTGGTCGGGCGAAAGAATCCCGGTCCGTACGAATGGGACATGAGCCATTACGCAATCGAGATCGGTATCGCGGTGTCACGCAAGATCGGACCGCTGGACCTGATGTACCTCTCGACGACCGACTTCGTGCAGCACGCCGAGGGGCCGGGTGGCAAGATGGCCGACAGGTTCTTCCGCCGCTTCGACGAGCTCCTCGGCGAGCTGCTCGACCTCGGCTACCTGGTCGGCATCACCGCCGACCACGGCATGAACGCCAAGCACCATCCGGACGGCACACCGCGCGTTCACTATCTCGAAGATGCGCTGCATACCGCTGGCGTCCGTGACTGCCGCGTCATCCTCCCCATCACCGACCCCTATGTCGTTCATCACGGCGCGCTTGGGTCCTTCGCCTGGGTCCACTGCCCGGAGGAGCACCGCCAGCGAGCACGCGAGGCGCTCGCCGCACTCCCAGGCGTTGAAGAGGTTTTCGACCGCGAGGAGGCCGCTGTCATCTACCAGCATCCGGCCGATCGCATCGGCGATCTCTCGGTTGCAGCCGACGCGGGCACCGCCCTGGGCACGTCGGCCGCCAAACATGACCTCTCGGTGCTGGCCGGACCGCTGCGCTCGCACGGTGGGCGGCACGAGCAACCGGTACCGGTGATTGTCAGCAAGCCACTCAGCCCGCGATACGCAGAGTTGCATCGGATCGGCGTCTTCAACAGCGACCTGCATGACCTCCTGCTCAACGGCACAACGGTCTGATGGTCACCGCCCCGACGCCAGCCAGGGCTGACATCGGGGCGGGACGACACCGGGTCGACACCACGGGGCGTTCGCTCCGATCAACTCGACCTCGGCAGAACGCTCAACCGACGGTGAGTGTGCCTTCCATGCCGGCCTCGCGGTGACCGGGCACCGAGCAGTAGTAGGCGTAGGTGCCGGCCGGCAGGTTCACCACCAGCTCCACGCTGTCGCCACCATCGAGAATGTCCGTCGCGAAGTCCGTATCCTCGATCACGAAGTCGTGCTGCAACAGCCCGTTGTTGGTGACCGTGATCGTTACGTCGGTGTCGGCGGCGATGGTTAGCTCCTTCGGCTCGAAGTTGATGTCGACCGCGTTCACGGCCACGCCGGAGCCATCGCCCGTGGCGGCCGCTTCCGGCGTGGCTTCCTCGGCGGCCGGAGACGCCGCCTCCTGGATCTCGCCGCCCAGGTTCAATACCGTCACGGCCGCACCCGGCGTCGGCAGCGGATCGAGCGAATCCTCGGACGGGATGAGCGGGCCGCCTGCGGCGACGATCAGGGAATCCGCGGAAGCCGCGAACGGGGCGTTGATGCCGGCGCCCGCCTGGTAGCTCCAGACCTCCGTCCCATCCGCGACGCTGAACGCGCGAACGACGCCGTCGAGCCCACCGGTGAAGACGAGGTCGTTGATGATGGTCGCACCCGCGAGCAGGGCCGTCGGCACGGAAACGTCCCAGACGATCTCGCCGGTCGCAGCGTCGAGCGCCACGAGCTGGCCCGTGGCATCGGCGAGGCTCGATCGCGTCCCGTCGAACGCCGTGGCGGTGTACCACGTCGAGTAGTTCAGGAGCGGCGCGTAGACCACGCCGTCGGCGTAGGCAATCGGCGTCTCGACACCGCCGAGCGAACCGGGGAAGACCTCGATCGGCTCATCCGTCGGCAGCTCGGTGAGATCGTCATTCTGGTGCGTGCCGACCGCCGTTCGCCACAGCTCCTCGCCCGTCTCGCGGTTGACCGCGACCACGTATCCGTGCTTGCCCGAGGAGAAGACCATCGGCACATCGTCCACGTCGGCGATGATCGGGGTGAGCTGGTTGTCGAGGTCGAAGAGGTCGCCGGGCTTGACGTTGATGTACCAGTCGATCCCTGCCGTGTCCGGATTGATCCGGATCAGGGAGTTGGTGTAGTCGTTGTCGCCGGGCCGACCGGTCCCCGCCGGGTACTGCTCATTGCCGGGGAACGGGCCAGGATTGCCGGTGCCGACGTAGATGTTGCCATCTTCGTCGAAGGAGGGCGGGTGCCAGAGACCGCCACCGGAGTTCGCACGGGCATTGCCCCAGAGGTTGTCGGTGGTGGTGTCGAAGTACCAGAGCACGCGCCCCGTCGCGAGCTCGATGGCGTGGATGAACCCGCGCTGGCCGCCGTTGTAGAACTCGGACAGGCTCCCCGGAATAGTGCTGATGTACACGGTGCTGTCGTAGATCGCGGGGGCCATGGTGATGCCCTCGCCGCGTGGCCCCTGGATGTCGATCCGCCACGCCTCCTCGCCGGTGTCGACGCGGGCCGCGACGACTTCACCCTCACCGACCGGATAGACGACGTAGCCATACCCGACCGCGACGCCGTTCGGGCCGCCGGACGGTACATCCAGCATGTACTCGTTGTACCAGACAGTCTCGCCCGACTCGATGTCGAACGCGGTGACGTTGCTCTTGGCATCCTGGACGAAGACGACACCATCGACCACGACCGGGTTGGAGGTGAGCACGCCGTAGAACCCGGGCAGGTCATACGGCGCCCGCCAGACCGTGCCGAGCTGATCAACGGTCTCGGCGCTGATCCCGCTGCCCTTCACATTGCGGGTCGCCTGCAGATCGTAATTCTCGACGGCCCAGTTGGTCTCGACCGTCAGCTCCTCCGGCACAGCCGGACCGAGCGACTCGGCAACCGGCCCGACCTGGCTGACGACCAGCGCCTCGCCCTCGCCACCACCGGCCACCGGCGTAGCCTCGGGCGTCGCATCCTGCGCGTGCGCACCCGCGGCGAGCACGGCCGCCATGCCCAGGCTACCGGCGGACGCTGCCGCCACGAATTGCCGTCGCGATACCCCGCGCGTCGTCATTCCTGCCTCCTTGTGTTGACCACGAATCATCTCGCGTGTCGATAGGTGTAGCAGAAATCTGGAGATCGGGGAACAGGCCAGTGTGAACCTGTGGCTGCAGCGCCCTGCGGGCTCACACTCTGCGTTTGCAGAAACGGCGGTTTTGGCAAGACCCGGGCGAAACCCGGGCCAGACTCAGAAGGTCGGCCAGGGCTGGCGGCGGGGCGGGTTACCCGGCTCGTGCCCTTCCTCTTCGGCGTCGAGCTCGTCCGTCCAGCGATCAACCGGCCGGTAGCCCAGATCGACCATCGTATTGGTGATGTCCCACCGGCGATCGGGATTGTCCGACACCGCGTAGTAGATCCCGAACGGTACCGCCGTCTCGATCGCGCCGATATGGACATTGACGATGTCGCGCGGCCCCAGCCACATCGCCCGCAGGATCGTGTAGTCGCGTCCAAAGGCAAGGTTTTCGGTGTACCAGCCGATCTTCAGGCCGATGAACTCCAGCCCGTGAGCGTCATAGTAGTAACGCCCCAGCACCTCACCCATCGCCTTCGACGCGCCGTAGAGCGAATCCGGCCGATAGGGCATCGTGGTGTAGACCGGCCACTCGCCATCGCGGTCGTACATCCCCATCGTGTGGTTGGTCGACGCGAAAATCACTCGTCGCGACCCGGCATCCCGCGCTGCCTCCAGCACGTTGCGGGTCGAGACGATGTTGTCGCTCAGCACCGATTCCCACGACCCGCTCACAGCCGGATTGGCGGCGAGGTGAATCACCGTATCGACACCGTCCAGCATCGGCCGCACCGCGTCATAATCGGAAAGCTCGCCGGTCACGTGCTCGAACTCCGACGGCTCGGTCTCCACGGTGCGGTTGTGCAGCCGCAGCTCGTACCGGTCCTTCAGACCCGCTGTCAGGCACCGCCCGATGCTGCCCCTCGCTCCGGTGATCAGGATTCGCCGCTTCTCGCTCATCAGTGCTCTTCCCCATCAAGTCTGCATGTCGTCACCGGGCAGGATAGCCGAATATCGTCGCCTGCCAATGCCCTGGCGATGTCATCGCCGTTCCCGGCCGAGCCCGAACATCACCGCGGCGGCACACAATGACAGGCCGCCCATGCCCCACAATACCGGCACATAGCTGCCGAGCAGGCCCGCGATCACGCCGGCGCTGATCGGCGCCAGTGCCGACGCGCCCTGCAGCGCCATCGCGAGCGTGCCGTTGATGGCCCCGAAATGGGCTCGCCCGTAAAAATCGCCAACCAGTTGCGGCCGCATCAGCGTCCCGGTTCCGCGACTCGCTCCGAACAGCAGCACGGCAACGATGATCCCGGCGCGGCTCGGCCAGCCGATGAGCACCCCGACCGCGATCGCCTGGAAGGCGAACACGATCGCGGTGAGGGTGACGGTCGAGACGCGACTGCCCATCGCCGTTGAAGCGATTCGCGCGACGACCTGCGCCGCGCCAATCAACCCGGTCGCGGTGGCGGCGAAAGCCGGGTTGTCGCCGCGATCGACGAGGTAGGGGATGAGGATGAGCGCGATCGCGACCGACGCATATTGCTGCAGCACGAACGCGACGGTCAGCAGCCAGAAAGCCCGCTCGCGAAGGACTTCACGCAACGACGCGCCCCCGATTGGCACCTGGCGCCGCGCGGCCGGCTCAAGATCGGTGCCCGATGCGCCGTCGACACTCAGCCCCAGCTCCTCCGGCCGGCTGCGCAACACCAGTGCGTGCAACGGGATCGTGCCGATCGCCAGCACGCCGGCGAGGATCACCAGCGCCGGCCGCCAATCGAACCATTCCACCAGCACGCTGGAAAGCGGCAGGAAAATCGTGCTGGCGAACCCGGCCGCGATCGTCACCAGCAGGATCGCGCGGGCTCGGTCCCGCTCGAACCAGCGCACCAGCGTCGCGAAGGCGGGATCGTAGAGCGTCGCGGCCATGGCGACGCCAATCCCCACCCAGATGAGGTAGTACAACGCCACGGAGCCGACCTGGGACCACGCCAGCACACAGGCAGCGCCGAGCGCCGATCCGGCGGTCATCAGCCCGCGCGAGCCGTGGCGATCGATCCAACGGCCGACCAGCGGCGCGGTGATCCCGGAGCAGAGCAGGGCGAGCGAGTAGGCGCCGGTCAGCACCGCGAGCGACCAACCCAGCTCGTTTTGCATGGGGGTGATGAAAACGCTGAAGGCGTAGAAGAGGATGCCCCAGGAAACGGTTTCGGTGACGGCGAGCGCGCCGGTGATCTTCCAGCCGTAGTAGATCTGGCGCGTGCCGGCACGTCGTCTCATGCATCCGGTCCGTGGGTGATATCGCGCGGAGCAGGGTCCCGCGCCGGCCGCGAGCAATCAACCGGCGTCGATGCGCATGGTGTCCCACACGCACGTGATCGGCAACCCCTTTTGCCGCCAGGCGGGCGACATGACCCCCCCGAGCTCGGCAATCAGGTGTCCGCAACGCCGTCCCTGGTCACCCTGCGCTGAGGGTCCGCTCCTTGTCATCTTGGAGCCACCT
>CBFGRG010000078.1:0-9999 GCA_965651105.1 uncultured bacterium
CTCAATGCCCCTCGTGCTCCCCTGCCCCGTCGAGTGCGCGGGAAACCGCATCCTCGGTGCCTGGCTCGACGACCACGAACTGCCCCATCATGCCGTTATCCTCGTGGCGCAACAGGTGGCAGTGGTACATGTATGGGTAGTCCGGATCGGTGTGCTTACCGAACTGCACCGCCAGCTTCACCGCGTGCCCGTCGTTGATGTAGACCGTGTCCTTCGGGCCGCGAAGCTCCGGCGGGGGTTCCTGCCCTTCGACCTCAAGCACATGGAACGTCGCCCCGTGGACGTGGAAGGTGTGCGGGTTGCTGCTGCTGGAGACGTTCCAGACCTCCAGTGCCCCCGCCGGGATCACCTCATCGATCCGCGCCATGTCCATCTTTTCGCCATTGATCCTGTTGTGCCCCTCCAGCACGAAGTCACGCTCGGTCGCGTCGTCCGGCACCTCCGGCGCGCGGTTGGCATCAGTCAGCACCTCGGGCAGGTCCGGCGATTCCTCCAGCTCGTCGCCCGCGCGCAGGTTGAGGATGTCGAAGGTGTCCTCGCCTCGGAGCTGCTGCCGGTGCCGCTCGACATCGAGCTCGATCGCCCGCAACACCACATCGTCGCCCGCCGCCATCTCCACCACGATCTCGGCACGTTCGGCCGGACCCAGCTGGATGCTGGTCAGCTCGACCGGATCACCCGGCACGAGCCCGTTGCCGGTCGCGACCAGGCGAAACGGCCGTTCGTCGGAAAATGCGAGGTTGAAGAAGCGGGTGTTCGCGCCGTTGAGGATCCGGAACCGCGTCAGCCGCCGGGTGGCCTCGAAATACGCGCCCATCGTGCCGTTGGCGAGGATCGTGTCGCCGAAGATGCCGAACGCCGGTGATCCGCTGAAGTTGTCGAAAAAGCTGCCGGTGTCGAAATCGAGCTGACCGTCGTCGTCGAAGTTCTTGTCCTGGATGATGAGCGGAATGTCATCGACGCCGTACTCGTCGGGAAGGCCGAGCGCGTCGCTTTCGTCATCGTCGATCAGGATCATCCCCGCGATTCCCCGGTAGACGTGTTCGGCGGTCTTGCCGTGCGGGTGTGGGTGGTACCAGAGCGTCGAGGCCGGCTGGATGATCTCCCACTCCGGCTCCCACGTTTCACCCTCGTCGATCGGCTGGTGCGGCCCGCCGTCGGCGATCGCCGGCAGGTGCATGCCGTGCCAGTGGAGAGTGGTCAGCTCCGGCAGCGCGTTGGTGACGGACATCGCCACCCTGTCGCCGCGGCGGGCGCGGATCGTGGGACCGAGGAAGGACCCGTTGACGCCCCAGGTGGCGGTCATCCTGCCCGGCAAAATTTCGGTCTCGCCTGCCTGGAGCGTGAGGTTGAAGTGCTTTCGTCCCTCGCGGTCCGGTTCGGGGTCGATCAGCGGTGGGATCGCCAGCGGATGGTCGAAGGCGACGTCACCAACGGTACTGATCGGCTCGGAGGCGTTTTGGAAGAGTAGGTAGCTGCCGCCGCTGACGGCGACGCATCCGCCGGTGAGGATGCCGGCCCCGATGAGGGCGCGGCGGGTGTATTTCCTGCGTCGAGAGGTCATGGGTGCTCCGGTGCGTTGTCGATGTGACATCGTTGTCCCGTGGCGGCAAGCGCCAGTACACCCAGCTTCCCAATCGATCTTGAGAGGTTTCTAAGACACCCGTCGGCAATGCACCGTACACTGTCGCAATGAGCGAACAATCGACCGATCGTGGTGACCAGCGGAGGTGTGGCATGAAGGCGGCGGTGCAGTTCGAAGTGCCTGGCAAGCTTGAGATCGTGGATGTGGAAATCGACCAGCCGCGCGCCCATGAGGTCCTGATCCGGACGGTGGCTTCGGGGCTCTGTCACAGCGACCTGCACTTTCTCGAGGGCAAGTACCAGCCCGATTTGCCGTTCCTGCTCGGTCACGAGGCCGCCGGGATTGTCGAGGCAGTGGGCGACGCGGTCGTCGGGATCGCGCCCGGCGACCATGTTGTCACCTGCCTTTCCACGTTCTGCGGCTCCTGCCGGTATTGCCTCAGCGGCCGGCCCGCGCTGTGCACCCGCGAGGGGCTCGAGCGCGGTGCCGACGAGCCGCCCCGGCTCGCGTACAAGGGCGAGCGCGTGCACGCGATGGGACGCATCGGCGGGTTCGCGGAGCAGCTCCTGGTACATGAGCACGGTGTGGTCCCCATTCGCAAGGACATGCCGCTTGACCGAGCCGCGCTGATCGGGTGCGCCGTCACCACGGGGGTTGGCGCGGTGACGCGCACCGCGCAGGTGGCGCCCGGCAGCACGGTTGCCGTGCTCGGGTGCGGGGGGATCGGGCTCAGCGCGATCCAGGGGGCGTCGATCGCCGGCGCCAGCCGGGTGGTCGCGATCGACAAGCTTCCCTGGAAGCTGGACCTCGCGCGGAAGTTCGGCGCCACCGATGTTGTCGACGCGTCGGCCGGAGATCCGGTTGAGGCCGTCCGCGCGCTGGTACCTGGTGGTGTCGACTACGCCTTCGAGGCGATCGGTCTCAAGCTGACGGTCGAGCAGGGCTACGCCATGCTCGCGCGAGCCGGCGCGGTGACGCTGATCGGGATGGTGCCCGAGGGCGAGCAAGTCGCCTTCCCTGCCGACGACCTGATGGCGACCGAGAAGCGGGTGCAGGGCTCGAACATGGGCTCGAACCGGTTCCGGATCGACATTCCGCAGTACGTGGATTTCTACATGCGAGATCAGCTCAATCTCGACGATCTCGTCTCGGCTCGCATCGGGCTGGACCAGGTCAACGAGGGCTACAACGCGCTCAAGCGCGGTGAGGTCGCTCGCAGCGTGATCGTGTTCGACGAGATTTAGCGCGTCCCTCGAGTGCGCATTTGGAGATTGCCATGATCGACCTCGACAACCGCGTCGTTCTCGTCACCGGTGCGGGTGGCGCCATCGGGTCCGCCACCGCTCGCACGCTGGTCAATGCCGGTGCCCGGGTGGTCCTGCATGACCGGCCCGGCGCCCCGCTGGATGCGCTTGCCGACGAGCTGGGTGATCGAGCCCGGCCCGTCGCCGCCGACCTTGCCAACCCGGCCCTGGCCGACGACCTTTGGGCGGACGCGCGCGCCGCGTTCGGCCGGATCGACGTGCTCGTCAACAACGCCGGCATCTACCCGCCTGCGCCGATCGAGGAGCCCGTGGATGAATGGTTGGCCGTGTGGGATCGGTCGCTGTCAGTCAATCTCGTCAGCCCGGCGGTGCTCTGCCGAGCGGCCGTGCGGGACTTCTCAAGTCAGGCGACCGGGGGCATCATCGTCAACCTCGCCAGCCGGGCCGCATTTCGGGGTGAGGATCCCGAGTACTGGCACTACGCCGCCGCGAAGGCCGGCATCGTGGCGATGACGAAGACGATTGCCCGGCAGTATGGCCGGCAGGGAGTGACGACGTTCGCGATCGCCCCTGGCTACGTCGATACGCCGTTCAACCAGGTCTTCGCCGATACCGTGGGAGTGGAGGCTGCGGCAGCCGATACCGGGCTCGGCGAAGTGGCCAGGCCGCAGGACGTCGCCAACATCGTGACGTTCCTCGCCTCGGGACTCGCCCGTCACGCCACCGGCACGACGATCGACGTCAACGGCGCCAGCTACGTGCATTGAGCCGGGGTCAGGTGTTCGCCGGCGGAGAGAGGTTTCGGCGCATCCACCGGACGGTGGCTCCAGGGTTCGAGGTGGGCGATGTCGCCGTCGCCCCTTCTCGGTTATTCGCTCAGGCCCTGGCCATGGACGGCGACGCCTCCCGGCGCCAGCGAAGGGCGGCGATGGCGAGGTAGATCGCGCCGGCGATGATCGCGATCCAGCCGAGCAGGGTGTTGCTGGTGGTGTCGTTGGCGACGTTGTAGATGATCACCACGCCCCAGGCGCACAGCGCGAACGCCGTCACCACCGCGCCGATCCGGATCCCCAGCTCGTCTCGCGTCAACGCCATACCGGCGATGGTCACCAACCCGACGCCGAGCAGCCCGATTCCGTTGACGATCCGGGCCGGATCGAGCCCCATGAACTCGGCAAACCGGTTGATCACCACGATCAGTCCGGTGGCGATACCGATACCGGCTCGTACCAGCAGGAACGCCGACATCGGGTTCGTGCCCGACCGGCCCCTGATCCCGGCCAGTGCGTAACCGAGACCATTGACGAGCAGGAACGCGCCGATGATGAACACGATGTTGCGGTTCGCGCTCTCCGGCGCGGTCAGGATGTAGATCCCGACGGCCAGCGCGATCGCGCCGATTCCGGCCACCGCCCACCAGGCGAGATCCGAGCGAAACGGATTGGTCTTCTTCGCGTACGTCGCGGCTCTGGACATCTGTACTCGTCGCTTTCCCGGCCGTTGCCGGCGATCGATAGGTCCGGCCCGGAACGTCTTCCGGACCGGACGTTACGCTACAGCGCTGGCTCGACGCGAGTCCAGCGCTCTTCCGGCAGCGTCACCTGGCGGATCAGCGAGAGCTGGGCGGCGATACCGGCACCGGCGAGAACGACCCAGAGCAGCCAAAGGATCCAGTTGTCGTGGATGCGCGTCCATGCTGCGAGGGTACCGATCTCGTCCCGGTCGATTCTGTCGAAAATGAGCAACACCCCGGCGATGATGACGACGGCACCGCCGATGGCCGTGTTGATCACCACAACGTAGATCGGCAGCGCGAGCGCCAGCGCGGCCAGCGCGAAGACGACGGCGAAAATCAGTCCGACGATGAACAGCACGACGGTGGAGTCGATCCCGATCGCGGCGAACAGCGTCGTGCCGAGCATCGATCCCGCGCTACCGGCGGCGATGATCGCGCCGATGTACCACCACAGGTACGAGATCAGGGACGCGCCGATCCCAACCACCAGCCCGACGATGATGCCGAGCGTGGTCGAGAGGAATCCGTCACCGGCCAACCACGTGACCAGTGCGGCGCCGCCGAGGAATCCGATCACGAATCCCCAAACGGGCAGCAGCCAGAACCACAGCCGCAATCCCGCGAAACAGACGGCCACGCCAATGGCGACCGCCAGCAACCCAAAGAGAATATCCATCGCTACTCCCCCAAATCCCGCCGAAGCGGAGTCGTTTGGATACGTTCCAGATGAACATGATCCCGATTGGCCCATTATTCTTGAGACCGGTTCGAAACGCAACAGGTTTTCCGCCCTTTCTGAGATCGATCCATCGCGTTTCCGGATCACCGAGCGACGACAGCCACGCGGAGGCCTCCGCGAGCCGGCACGGTGCCGTCACCAGGTGCTCAGGTTGTGCGGATATGGGAGTGCCGGGCATGTCGGCCAGTTCGCACCCGTAACACTTTCGGGTCAGCCTCGTTCCTGATGCACAATGGCCGTATCGCCAGATGTCGTCAGGGGTGGGGATGTTCGGACGCAGGGCCCGCAAATCCAGCACAATCGCGCCTGGTTCCGCTTCCCCGGAAGCCGACCGGCGGGACCGAGAGGCCATCGCCGCGCTCTACGACCGCTTCGCGCCACGGGTTCACGCCTACGCCCTCCAGCGCCTCCACGACCCCGACCTCGCCGACGACATCACGAGCACCGTTTTCGCCCGCGCCCTCGCGGCGATGCCGTCGTTCGATCGCCGTCACGACACCGCCGACGAGGGCTGGCTGCTTGCCATAGCCCGGAACGCGATCATCGACCACGTCCGCGCCCACCGGCGCCTGACGATTCTCGACGCCGAGATGTACCGGCGACATTTGCATGCCACCTCGCCCGATCCGGCCGGTGCCCCCGTGGCGCCGGACGAGCGCGAGCGGCTGCTCGATGCGCTCGGGAAGCTGACCTCTACGCAACAGCGCATCGTGCTGCTGCGGGTGCAGGGATGGAATGGCGTCGAGATCGCCGAGCTGCTCGACATGAGTCACGGGGCGGTCCGCGCCGCCCAGTATCGCGCCTACGCCCGCCTGCGAAAGCTGCTCGCCAAAGACGCGGCCTTCGCACCCGACCTGACACCGGAGCCGGATCATGCCTGATCGCACCACCACCGAGGAACAGCTCGATCATTGGCTCGATGCCCTCAACGAGTCCGGCGCGATTCCGCCACCTCCGGCCGCGATCTCCGATCTGGCCGAGGTCGCGCTCGATTACCGCCGTGCGCTCGCCCCGAACGACACGGCCGCCGCCACACCGGAAAGGAACGGCACGATGCACCACGTCGACGCACTCACGAGTTCAAATGGGGCGACGTGGAGGATTCTCTCCCGGCCGGAGCGCCGCCAGGTCGGCTGGGGGAGCTGGCTGGCGACGGCGGCGGTGTTCGCATTGCTGATTGGCCTCGTCGGCGGCGCGGCGGTGCGGAGGTGGGGCCTCCCGGTCGGGGACGACCCGAGCCACCTCGCCGGCATCGCCGCCTCACCCGCCGCCACCCCGGCAGCCGGCACCCTCTCCTGTGCCGCGCCAGGTTACCGGGCAGTCGTCGAAGTCGACGATGTTCCCGCTGATCCGGCACTTCCAGGGGGGGCGCCGATCGTCCGCACTGGAGGCGGTTACACCATCCCAGGCGACGTGAGCCCGCTCGGCACGGTCGGTTCAACGACCACTGCTATCGGCTACGGTTTCCTGCTGGAGCGCCACGATGATGGCTCCGCCACGGCGAAGCGCATACGTGATGGCGAGACCTGGTCCTTCCCGGCGCTCAATACCTCGTGGGTAGCTTCGGGCGAGGCATTCGTGAGATTACCCTTGCCGTACCTCGTCGGGGCGGTGAATGAGGAAGGTACGAACTGGCTGATCCTCGACCTTCGCACCGGCAATACGACCACCACCCGAGAGATTCTCGGGCGCGATGATGTTGCCTACAGCAATCCGATGGCTACCAGTCACTTTGGCGATGGTGTAATGCTCCTTCGCTTTAGTCCCGTGGTGATCGACGGCCCGGATGCCACCGCCGTTCCGCGCCATGAATTTCCGGAGGGGGATGTCTTCAGTCTTTTCCTGCCAGGAGCACTCGACCGCGCCCGCGAGGTGAACGTGGCTGGCGGTTTCGTCGCATCGTCCGACGGGAAGTGGTACGCCACCGATACGACCCTCTTCAACGCCGAGACCGGCGAACGCGCCGGCAACCTCTATCCCGAAATCAGTAAGGCGGGCGACGTGATCGGCTTCCTCGACGAGAATGCGCCGATACTCCTCGTACTTCACCGGGATACCATCTACCGGATCAATCCGCTGACTGGCGAGACACGTGACCTCTACACGGCCGATGCTCCGGTGCAGCGCGTTCTCTTCGATCCAGAGACATCCAATCTGCTTATTGGCACGAATCCGGATGCTGGGATCGTTAACCGCTGGCTCGATCCAGCCACGAGCGAGACTCGTGAGATGGTCGAACTGGCCGATCTCAGGCTCCAGATGACTTCACCTGCAATTTTCCCGATTGGCATGCGTGGCGATACGAAGATCGACCAGATTCCATCCACGCCGGTGTTCGGTGTTCCAGTCGATGACGATGCTGATTCCGGAAGCGTCGTGGTCGTAGACATGGCGACTGGCTCTGCCCTGACCCACATCTCGGAGGTGGAGCTGGCCAGGTACGGTAACGGCTCGGCCATCGCTACTTACCGGTCGTGGGAACAACAGGGGCGCATCGTCACCGGACTGACTGGTCACAGGTTCATGGTTTCCGACCCCATGACACGGCAGAACATACTGTTCGAGCTCCCGGCAGGCACTACGCTTGAGGAAGGCTGGTCAGCACGCTACCAGCTCAGTCCGGACGGTCATTGCGTATCGCTGCGTGTCGTGGACGAGAACGGCGCCAGCGTCGGCGTCAACTACATCGCGCCGCTGGAGCCCGATGCCGAGTGGCAGCCACTCGACAGCGCGATCGTTGACTGGTGGCAGATCAACGTCGCGCCTGAAGAGCCACAAACCCTCCCGGCGCAGGATTTTGCCTCACCCGCCGCCACCCCGGCAGCCGGCACCCTCTCCTGCGCCTCGCCGGGGTACATCCCGGTCGTGCGTGGTGAGGCCGACCCCGATGCCTTGGCGCGGATCGGCGCGACCGACGCGATCCTCCGGGGCGACACTACGACGATCATCGCCGCCAACGGCGCGGAGATCACGCTCGGTCCGGACGAGCAATGGACGGTCTTCCCGAGCAGCAATGTCATTCTTTCGGGTGACAAGGATGATGACGACCTGCCGACGGTGACCAGTCTCGCCACCGGGCACTCGTGGACGTTCCCGACGACCACGGATCAGGTCGGCAGCCTGTCCGGTAGCTACCTGATGGTCGGACCGTGGCTGTTTGGCCCGACCGACGTCACGGCCACCGATTGGCGCGTCATCAACACCGAGACGGGTGAGGAGCGCCTGACCAGCGATATCTTTGGCGCGCCATTCGCGGGGACGAGCCAGGTGCAGGTGTCAGGACCATGGGGCGCGGTGACGGATGGCCCCCTGCTCGTCGACTTCATGAGAGTCGGTACCCGCAGTCCGGGGATGGTGCTGCCATCGACCGACCTCGATGACGCATGGGCGATCGGCGAGGAGCATGCCGAGGCTGGCTTCAACGGCATGATTACGTCTGACGGAGCCCTGCTCGCCTACCTCCATCTCGCCGAAAGCGGAGACGCGGTTGTCCGTGTCCTCGATGGCTTCAGTGGCGAGCTGCTCGCCGAGCGCCTGGCGCCGGCCGCCGGCGGGGATTTCCTCCAGCCGGTCGGCCTCACCGCCGACGACGGCAAGATGATCCTCCGTGACAGCCAGCGGGTCTGGACCGTCGACCTCGCCACTGGTGAGATCGCGACCGTCTTCGATCCGGGCGGCCTGATCCACAGCTTCGAGTTCGATCCCACCACCGGAACCGGGCGGGCCCCCGCCGGGGCCGACAACGTCTGCGGGGTGGATCCGGCCACCCCCGCAACGACGGCGCTCGGACGACCCCGGCCGAGGGGCTCCCCGCAGCCGCAGCTTGGCTGGGCGCTGATCCAGTCCCGCGACGATATCGCCGTCGACTACGCCCTGCTCGACATGGCCACCGGCGAGATTGCCGCCGGCCCGGTCGGTGCCGATCGCGACGAGAATGGCACCAACGCCTGGATCACGGGTGGTGACGAAACGGGCGTTTACGTGATCCAGGCGGAATCCGGCCGGATGCTGGTGCTCGACGGGCCCGGGAGGCAGGCGTTCGCGATGTCGGTGCCAGAATCTGGACGCGACGGCTGGAACGGTGTCTCGATCGGCGTCTCGCCGAATGGCGCTTGCCTCGTCTACACCGAGGTCGGGCAGGGTGAGGAGCCTGGCACGTCGTGGATCGCGCCGCTGGACCCGGACGCCGAGTGGATCGAGCTTGACTTCGAGCTCGGCTCCTGGATTGAGATGCCGCCCGCTCCCCCGGTGCCCATGGCGAGTCCAGGAGCAGTGCACGCCACGCCCAGTCTGTCGCGAGGAGTTGGAGTCTCCAATTCTGACGTCAGATGCCTGATCCGCTGAGGACTTTCGCGCTCCTGTGTCCCGTTTGTCACGTATGTGTGTCGTGCCTCGGGAGGGTTGGGAAAAATACGTACAGAGATACGTAATCCTGCCGATGTGCGACCGAGGTCGACACCCGGATACTGTGACCATGCCGATCGATCCCGGCTTGTCACGGTGGCAAACCGATGATCGACGCAGCGGAAGCTCGACTCCCAACGACCCCGACCGCGTGCGACCCGCGACCCCGGGCAGGGACGAGAGGCGATGTTCTTTGGACGGAAACATCGGGTCCAGGTCGCTTGTGGAGGAGGTGACACGACGAGACGATCGCCACACACAGATCGACCGTCGTGCCGCGTGGGGCCACTCCTCGCGCATCTGCCGCCGACGATCTCACCCCGCGACGGGTGACTCCACGCGGCACGACGGAGCCGATCTCACGAAGACCAGGCGCGCGCGTCTTTCGATCACACGGCACCGATTGCACCGGATTTCGGCGCATGAGATGCCACCCAGTGCGACGCGACCGCTCTTCGAAAAGTGGTTCCCCGCCCCTCTCCCCTTCCCT
>CBFGRG010000079.1:0-9985 GCA_965651105.1 uncultured bacterium
TGTCGCGTGATCACAAGGTTTCGTCACCGGTGCCTGGGACGAAGAAAATGTAGCCCGGATCGTCGCTGACCGTCTGGTTCTCGACGGTGAGCCACTCGTCCGGCTCGCCGTCCAATGGGAGCAGCCAGCGGGTGCGCGCCTCGTCGCCCTGAGCCGAAAGCGACAGCAGCGAGCCATCCGGCGAGAGGAACATTTGCGCCGTCAGCGGGTAGCTCTCCGGCAGCCCCTCGGGCGGGGCGATCTGGCGTACCACTGGCTTGCCATCAACGACCTGCATCAGGTAGATGCGCTGGGTGTCGAAGGCGATCACTTCGGTTTCACCGTCGTCCGAGCTGACCACCGAGCGCAGCCCGAGCTTCGGGTAGCCTTCGTAGCCGCTCTCGTTCAGCGGCACGTCGTCGATCGTGCCGACGGTGTCGCCGGTGAGCGCGTCAATCACGCGATAGGTGATCGTGTCTGGTGGATCGAGCTGGTAGTCGAACGTTACCAGGAATCGATGCGGGTAGGGCCACGGGCGGGTGTTCGCGCTGACATCGACGCCGGTGATCGTGGTCGCCTCGCCAGTCGTTACGTCGACCGCGTACATCGTCGGCGTCTGCATGTTTGCGACGTTGGTCGCGAGGTCGTCGCGCCACTCCTGATCGACGAGTACGATCGCATTGTCTGTCGTGGCGCGCAGGTTCGTCAGCGGCCCGTCGCCATCGCCGCCGAACACGGCCTCCTCGGCGCCATCTCCGTTGACTGGCAGCAGCATAAGCCTTCCGCTGTCGACGTAGGCGAATCCGGCATCGGTCCAGACGCCTTCGTCGGGCTCCGGCCCAGTCGTGTAGGTCGACGCTCGGGCGACCTCGGCGCCGTTATCGAGGCTGACGAGGCTCCAGGTGTGCTCGCGGCTGTCCATGGACCCCTTCGCGCCGTGCAGGGCGATGTACCGTCCATCTGGCGAGACCTCGAACCCGACCACCGGGGGAAATCCCTCCGACGCGGAGATCCACGTTGCCGCGTCGAGGCTGCCATCCAGCACCAGCAGGTCGCCGGGCAGCCCCTCCGTGACAAGTGTGGCGTTGCCTTCGGCGGGGTGCGCGTGACGCAGCAGGGCAAGAGCAAGCGTGGTGTCGCCGCTGCCTCCCATGAGGTAGCCCCCGTGTGCGGGTGGTTCCGTGCCGAGGATGTCCGACAGAAGGCCGGTCTCCATCGTGCGCAGATCGAGGATCTGCACGTCGTCGGTGTCGTTCGGCGCCGGACCGACCAGCCACGGGCTTCCCGGTGTGCCCTGCGTGCCAAGGCCGAAGCTTTCGGGACCGAGCCCGAACTCGACGACGTCGCCCGTGACCAGGCTGACGACGCGGGTGCTGGCCTCGTCCGGCTTCTCGCCGAAGCTCGGCACCAGCACCGTGCCGGGCCACCAGGTCGGGGCGACGTTGCCGTATTTCGAGGTCGTCGCCAGCACCGTGCCCGCCGGCTCCTCCGGGCAGGTCAACACGATGTCGCCTGTCGTCGTCAGTAGCACGGCGGTGCCGTCCCACGGCGATTCATCGACCTCCTGGAAGATGGGGATGTCCCGGCTGAAGTCACAGGCGGTCGTCGGCGTCGGGGTCGCGACCGGCGGGATCACGACCGGAGCCTTTCCGGTCGATTCGGGGGTGCCCGGCGTTGCCGGCTGCATCGCGAACTGCCCCGCCGGGAGCGTCCCGTTGCCGTCGCCGCTACCCGGCAGGCCGGGGCTGCCGGCGGCCCGCCAGGCGCCGATCGCGAGCAGCAGAATCGCGGCGACCAGGCCGAGGTTGGCGAGGGCCTGCCAGGCTGGTTGACGCGCCGCCCGGCGCCTGTGCTTCAGGTCGGCGTTGTGGGTGTGGCCGCGCGATGCCGTGGGGCGAATGCGGGCGCTAGGCATCGGCGCTGTCACGGTAGTAGATGTGCGAGCCATGATCGTCTCCCAGAGCTGCGGGTCGGGTCTGGCCGCCTGGGCGTCGCGCCCATGTGCCGTCTCGACCTGCCGGTGGAACGCTGCTGCCGTCGCCATCACGGAGGCGGCGTCGTCGGTCCGGGCGTTCGGCTCGCGCTGCCGGGTGCCCAGGGTCCCGTTTCCGGAAGCGATCTCGTTCAGCAGGGCGTCGAGGGCGTCGGCGTCATTCGGCGCGTCGGTCGTCGGTTCCAGGCGGAGATCGTGCTCGTTACTGGTATCGCCAAAGGTGCGGTGGGGGTCGCTCATGAGATGGCTCCTTCCGGCGGCGAGAGCAGGTCACGCAGGCGTTTGTAGGCGCGAGACTGGGCCGATTTGACGGCCGATTGGGTCATGCCGAGCGCGTCGGCGACCTCGTTCGTCGTCAGCCCGGCGAGGCGCAGCTCGATGATGTCCCGGTGATTCTCGGGAAGGCGGTCGAGCACGGCGAGCAGCCGGTCGAGCTCGTCAGTGTGGACAGCGCGCGCCTCGGGACCGGGATCGTCGTCGGTGAGGATGTGGAGGTCGGGGTCGAGCGTCGTAGTGGGACGGTGACGACGCCAGCGGTCGACGATCGTGTTGCGGGCGATCGCGAAGAGCCAGGAGCGGAACGTGGCGCCCGGTCTCGGTTTGTACCGGTCGAGCCGCTCGATTGCGCGGACGAAGATTTGCGCGGTGAGGTCGTTGGCGACATCGGGGTCACCGACCTTGCGGAAGCAGAAGCGGTAGATCGGCACGGCGTAGCGGTCGTAGAGCGGGGCGAAGGCGCGGGGATCGTCCCGCGCGGCCGCGATCCACGCCAACTCGACATCGTCTGGCGCGTCAGTCGTTCGCTCGGGGTCACCGGCGCTCGTTATGGGAAATGGCAGCGAATTGCTCAACACGCCCACCCTGGCTCACGCTCCTCCGTCCGCCGATCATCGCACGCTCCGTTGGCGAGGTGCCTCTGATTCGGGTAACGGCGGAGGTGACCAGGGGGTAGCAGGTTGTCGTTGCGAGTCGGTTTGCTGGTGGCGTCAGGACGCGAGCGAAATGATCGACATCGTGGCCAGCAGGCAGTCAGAGATTGAAGCGCTGTGCAAAGAGTACGGGGTGCGGCGACTCGCGCTCTTTGGGTCCGCGGCGAAGGGAACCTGACGTGAGGGGAGCAGTGACCTGGATTTCCTGGTCGATATCGGCGAGTACGAGAATCGAGTCGACCGGCGCTCCATGGGTTTCCTCGCCGGACTCGAACGGCTGTTCGGAGACAACTTCGACGTCGTCTCCGAGCCGGCTGTGAAGTCCAAGGAGTTCCGCGCGGAACTGCAACGGACGGCGGTTATCCTGTATGAGCGGCGAGGTCAGGAGCTGGTGTAGCGGTCGTGCAAGATGCGGGTAACCATGATTCGAAGCGCGGACAATGTCTGTGTTGATACGGTTCCACGTACCTTCTTGAATCGTTCGAAGCTCACCGCGCGTATCTGCTCACACATGGCCCACGAGTCCACACGAAGCTGGGCTTCGGCGGCAGTGATCAGCACATGCGTCGGGTATGGCTTATCGGTAGTCGTCAAGGGAACGACCACAACCAGCTTGCTGCCGGTGGCGTCGTTGAACCAGTCAGCAGACACGACGACAACTGGACGGTTTCCTCCTTGTTCATGCCCGAGGATGGGGTCGAGGTACGCGTACCAGATTTCCCCGGCTCGTGGCATTCTGGCCGGGGCGCTATTCATCGTCATCTGCGTCGATCGTTGGCTCGTCCTCCAGGCCATCCAGAAGCGTCGCTTCCCAAGGCGCTACCATTCGCTTGTATGCTTCCCACTCTGCCGGATCCTCTCGCAGTCTGCGAAAGCCCTCATGAACGGTGCGGCGGAACTCTTCTTCCTCATATCGATCAAGCAGCTCGTCGATGACGCCGCCGAGGGACGACTGTTCTTTATCGGCGACTTCCTTGAGTCGCTCATGGGTACTACGGTCGATACGAATACTGGTCGTTGCCATGCCGAACCTCCTGTTCTGCATGCAGCTCTTTCTGCATGCAGAATAGCACGCAGAAAGAGCTGCGTGGTGCGTGGGGCCAGATTGTCGAAAGTCCCCGCACGGAGACGCCGGGCTACTGCCTTCCGGTCCGTCAGTTGGCGGGCGCGATGAACCTCGGCCATTCGCAGGCCGAGGTTACAGGGGGTATGACGATGGTGGTGGCTATACCGCCGGTGGGCCCTGCTCGATGCGGCGCTTGAGATCGTCGAGCGAGTAGTCGCCCCACATCGACTCGATCCACCACGTCGCGCCGGCGTCGGCATAGGGCAGCACCTGGGCGCGAGCAGTTTCGGCGTCATCGCCTGGCGTTGTCCCCTCCAGCACGATGTCGAAGGAGCTGTTCTCTCCCCGTCTCTCCGCGATCCACGCCGCGATCTCGGCGACCTGATCCGGGCTGAGCTGCTCGAACGAGCCGGCCTGCGTCGGCAGGACGCCCTCGTACTTCGCCGCACGTCCCATCGACTTCTCCCTCGGCCACGCGCCGACGACCCAGATCGGGATGTCGCCGTTGACCGGGCGTGGCTGGATGACGAGATCATCGACCCGATAGTGCGTGCCTTCATATGAGAACGGCTCGCCCTGCCAGGCCAGCTTCAGGATTTCCAGCGTTTCGTCCAGCCGCTCCGCGCGCGTCCTGCGGTCGGTCACCTCCGGGTGGACGCCGCTGAAGCCGCGATCGTCGATCGCGCCGAGCGCCACCGGGATCACCAGGCGGCCGTTCGAGAGGTGATCGACCGTCAAGGCTTCCCGCGCGACCTTCCACGGCCGACGTCGCGAAAGCGGGTGGACGATCGCACCGAGTGTGACGCGCTCGGTTTGCGTCGCGGCCGCGCCCATCACGACCCACGGATCCCATGTCGGCATCGGCCCGACGGAGATGCCATCCCACGTGAAGAATCCGTCCCAACCGTTGGCCTCGACCATTCGGGCCAGCTCGAGCGTCTCGTCGATCGTTCCCTGCGTGGCGATGAATCCAAACTTCACAGCATGCTCCTGACTGGAACGCGGCACACAAGAACAAAACGTCCGGAACGGTGCCTTGCAAGATCGGCGCGGTATCGAGCACGGCGTTCCGCATCACGTGCCGGGTAACCTGGACATTCGCTGTCCGTGGCGGCGCGTACGCTGGCTCCGCATGACCCGCTGAAGAAAGGAACGCATGATGACACCCAACCTGCAACTCACCTCCGTGACGATCGGGTGTCCGAACCCGCGCGAGCTCGTGCAGTTCTACGCGAGATTGCTCGACGCGGAAATCACCGCGATCGAGCAACCGCGTGAAGGAGAGCCGGAGAACGCCGGCTGGGCGCAGCTGCGAACCACCGGCGATCGGGGCACGATCACGCTCAATTTCGAGTTCGAAAGGCAGTGGCGAGCGCCGATCTGGCCGAGCGAGCCGGGGCGCCAGCACATCACCCAGCACCTCGACCTTCACGTCGACGATCTTGACGCAGCGGTGGTGTGGGCCGAGGAATGCGGCGCGCGACAGGCGGAGTTCCAGCCGCAGGAGACCGTGCGCGTCATGATCGACCCCGTCGGTCACCCCTTCTGCCTGTTCACCTGACGCGAGGGGAGCGCGATCAATCGTCCATGCTCGCCAGCAACCGCTGCGCGTCGCCCGGCTCCAGCTCGATGCCGGCGGTCCATCGAAGAATCGTCTCGAAATCGTGGGGTGTCAGCTCGCGGCGCAGGTTGTCGCCGTCCGGTGTGCTGATGGTCAGCTCCAGACCG
Organism: uncultured bacterium; assembly: GCA_965651105.1. Taxonomy (GTDB): domain Bacteria; phylum Chloroflexota; class Chloroflexia; order Thermomicrobiales; family UBA6265; genus JACCVC01. The sequence goes on from CBFGRG010000079.1 coordinate 5,696, forward strand.
TTGAGCCGGTAGCGAGCCTCCGGCGCGATGCGGACCGCGACCGGTTTCCAGGTGAAATGCGAGTCGGGATGCGTCGCGGTGTAATGGCTGGCGGCGACGTAGTCGATGAGGTATTGCGGCTCCTGCGTGTAGACGTAGCGCTCGGACCACCCCTCCGGCCCGAGCGATCGCAGCGCCCATGCGCCATCCGCGCGCCGTGCGAGTCCGTGTCGCCAGCCGCCCTGATCGACCTCCACCCCATCGATGAGCGTGATCGGCTCGGTCAGCGCCGTGCCGAAGCCGACGTCGGCGTGCCAGGTGGCGCCCTCGGCGTCGACGTTGATCGTCATGTGCGTGCGTGGCTGGATTCGGCTCGGATCGGCCGACAGCACGCGCCCGAGGTGACGCCGGACGGGGAATCCGAGCCGCTGAAGCAGCGCCGCGAAGAGCAGGTTGTGCTCGAAGCAGTAGCCGCCGCGTCGGTGGCGGATCATCTTGTCCTGGATCGCGTCGATATCGAGCGAAACGCCGCGACCGAGGATGATGTCGAGATTTTCGAACGGAATCGCCAGCGCATGCGCCCGGTGGAGACCGATGAGGGTCTCGGCGGACGGGACGAGCGCGCCATCGTAGCCGATGCGGGCGAGGTAGGCATCGACGTCGAGCTGGTCGACGCCCCACTCGTCGTTCGCATCTTCAGTGGGGTTGGCGAGTTGGGCGGTTTCATGATGGGTGTCGGCTGTCACGGTCATTTTGGCTCCCTGAACGTCGAACGTCGGCACGGCGTTGTGTCCGATCGACGTTTGCGCAGTTGGCGCGTGAGATCGACACCGGCGAGCGAATCAAGGCGTTCGGGTCGAGATTGGAGGCGACTCGGACCGCGTGTGGCACTGTTCGTGCATACAGCATCTCACAACGCAACGGCTCGGCCGTTCGTCTACAAGTGATACAGGTCTGCACATGTCGCCCGTCAACGCGCGGCAGATGCGAGTGAGGAGCAAGGGACCAGTGGAATGCAACGAGACGCAAGGCGCGCCCGCAATTGGCGACGTCAACGACACCATCGCATTCGGAAGCATGCTCGTGTTCGCGAGCGTCATGCCCGCGCTCGGGGCCGATCAGCCTGAGCCTTCTGTCCGGCCAGGGCAGCAGCGAGCTGGCGTGCCGGAGACGAACGAATCGGTCGATGGTATCCGGAGTGCGCAATCTGCCGGGCCCTTCCCCGCCAATTGCTGATCCAGTCAGATTCCCGGATACCTGAAGCGATCGGCCGTTAATCGATCGTCAGTACGGTGAAGGTCTCGGCAGCGGTGAGGTTGAACGGCGTGCCTGTCTGGAAGGCGCGCTTGCGCCACCTCGCGATCATCGCTTCCCGGTCACTCGTCTGGCTTTCGTGCTCCAGCCGGGCGGCAATCTTCTGTTCCAGCGTCTTGCCGATATCGACGGCGCGGTTGGCCACAGCGCTGGCGAAGAGCCAGATCTCGCCGACCTTGTGGGAGGTCAGCCCCTGCGCGCGCTGTTCTGGGAAGGCGAGCGGATCCCGCGCGAGTGGGTAAACCGCGTCGAGCGCGGCCCGGCCGGCGACGACGTGGTCGCGGTGGCGCAGGTATGGCGGCTCGGGGTGCTCGGGGTCGTGCGTGAAGAGGACATCCGGCCGCCAGGCGCGGATCCAGGCGACCATCTCGCCGCGCAACTCGTGCGTGTTCTCGACCTCGCCATCGCGCCACCGCAGAAAGGCGATATCGGCCAGCCCGAGCACTCGCGCCGCTTCGCGGGCCTCGTTCTCTCGCGTCGTCGCGACACTTGCCGGGTCCGCGTCGGGGTCCGACGAGCCCTTGTCGCCTGAGGTGACGAGCAGCAGCCGTACCTGCGCGCCAGCGTCGACGGCGCGGGCGAGGGTGCCGCCGCACCAGAACTCGATGTCGTCCGGATGGGCGGCAATCGCCATCACCGAACCGCCGCTGGGCGGGTCTATCACGGTGCGAGCGGAGCTGGCGTCGGGCATGGCGCTGGCGGTCCTCCATCGTCGCGAGACAGGTCAATCATGTCCGGTATAGCATGGCCCGTCCAGACGAGGACCGCCGGGCGCGGCCAAGGAGAGCTATCCCCAGCACGGCACCCACCAGCGCGGCGGGGGAACCTCGACCCAGGCGCCGCCGCGCCGCTCGAAAGTCGTGTCGCTGCGGTCGGGTGGGTGGTTGACATCGAGCCGCCGCCGGATCGTCTCGACTGCATCCGCCAGCAGCGCCGCCTCGTCGACCGGCTCGCCGTCGATCTCGGCGAGCAGCGAGTACATGACCGCGACGACCGCGGCCTCGTCGCCGCGCCGGAGGATATATGAGGCTATCTTGCCCAGCGTGATCGGGGTGAACTCGAACCCCGGCATCCGCTGGTAGATCGTCCAGCCCGCGTGCGTCCCGACCTCGTGATGCGTTGGTAGCATGGTCGGCTCCTCTCCCGATGCCGTTCTGCCTCCCGGTGTCACTTGCCGCTGCGCATGATGCTGACCATCAGCCGCACCGTCGCGATGCCGATCACGATGAACAGCACCGCGAACACGTTCCAGCGCCAGCTCCACATCGGCGGCTGCACGGCGTTGAACAGCAGCGCCAGCCCGATCGACCCCGCCGCGACGAGAATGGCCGTCGCCAGCCGGTTCACCAGGCCGGTCAGCGCGTTCAGCGTTTGCGGCAGCTCATCGTAATGGATGCGAAAGGTCAGCTCCTGGCGGTCGAGCCGCGCGAGCAGCCGTTGCAGGCGCCGGGGCAGCGCCGAGCCCAGGATCATCAGCTCCAGCGGTTGCGTTTTGAGTTGATCGGCCCAGTATGACGGCGTAAAGAGCTTGCGAATCTCCCGCCGCAGCGACGTTTGCGCGATCTCGGCGACGTTCAGTGTCGGGTCGAGCATGCGGGCGATCGCCTCGGTCATCGCCAGCGTCTTCATCAGCAAGGCGATCTCGGAGGGCAGCCGCAGCTTGTGCCGATAGATCATCGACGTGGTGTCTTCGATCACGTCGGCGATCTGGATATCCTGCAGCGAACGACCATAGTAACGCGCCATCAGCCGGCGCACGTCCCGCTCCAGCTCGTCCAGCGCGATATCGGGCGGCGCGACGCCGAGGTAGGTCAGCTCCTCGACGATGCGTGACGGGTCCTGCTCGACGATCGCCAGCAGGATCGGCAGGATGCGCTGGCGCAACCGGTTGTCGAGCACGCCGACCATGCCGAAATCGAGCAGGCCGATCGTGTCCGCGTTGATGACGATGATGTTTCCCGGGTGCGGGTCGGCGTGGTAGTAGCCGGCGTCGAGAATCATGTGGAACCACGCGCTGACGATCTGGGCCGCGATCGCGGTGCGGTCGAAGCCGCGCGCATCGAGCGTCGCCAGCTCGTCGATCTGCGTGCCCGTGAGTCGCTCCAGCGTCAATACTTTTTGGCGCGAGAGCGGCCAGTGCACCGCCGGGATTCGCACCTCGGGGTTGTGCTCGAAGATGTGGGCGATCGTGTTGACGTTATGCGCCTCGGCGACGAAGTCCAGCTCGGCGCGCAGGGTCCAGCCGAACTCGCTCACCAGCTCCGGCAGGTTGAGCGGCCGGGCGGCGCCGATGTAGCGATCGGCGCGGGCGGCGATGTCGGAAAGGATCGCGATGTCCGTGTCGATGATGCGGTCGATGCCTGGCCGCTGGACCTTGACCACCACCGGGGTGCCATCCAGCAGGGTGGCGGCGTGCACCTGTCCGATCGATGCGGAGCCGAGCGGTGTCGGGTCGACCTCCTGGAAGAGCTCGTCGAGCGGTGCGCCGAGCTGCGACTCGATCACGCCGACGATCTGGTCGAACGATGCCGGGCGAACCGAATCCTGCAGCTCGGCGAGCTCGGAGACGATGTCGGCGGGAAGCAGGTCGGCGCGAGTGGAGAGAATCTGGCCGAGCTTGATGAAGGTCGGACCGAGCTCCTCCAGCGCCATTCGCAGGCGCACGGCGCGGCGCTGTGTACGGCTGGGTCGGTCGGGCTGGTCGTCGAGCAGGCGTCCATAGCGGACGCGCTCGAACAGCCGGAGCTCGTTTGGGTTGAGCTGCGTGACCAGCTCGCTGAACCCGTACGAGACCAGGGTGCCCATGATCTGGCGATATCGGCCGGCGCGACCGTGCTGCATGCTCACCGGCGGCCTCCTCGATACGCAAACCGGTATCGCCAGTTATGGTGCCTGACGCGCGCTCGCGCAACCCCGTGCCCTGGTGACAGACGCCGCAACCCGCATCCCGTAGACCCGGATTGTTGATATCTCACCTTTGCCCACATCGTTCACGAC
>CBFGRG010000080.1:0-9843 GCA_965651105.1 uncultured bacterium
ACCATCGTACCCACCACGAACGGCCTTGAGCACGACTGGCCAACCGTGTTCGCCGGCAAACCGATCGACATAAGGCACATCGTCGACCTGCATCCAGGCTGGTCCCGGCAGCCCGGCGTCGGTCACCATTTGTCGCTGCAGGCGCTTGTTCTGGGCCAGGCGCATCTCGTCAGGCCGAGGCTGCACGTCATGCCCCTCGGCGACGAGCACGTCGAGCAGGTCGGGGTCGACCAGCTCGTGATCGAAGGTGATCACATCGACGCGGGCGGCCAGCTCCCGGATGCGACCCGGGTCGTCGGGCGAACCGACGACGACATTCGGAACGACCTTTGCCGCGCCATCGTCAGGCGACGCGGCCAGCAGGGTGAGCTCGATCCCGAGCGGGATGGCGGCCTGCGCCATCATCCGGGCGAGCTGGCCCGCCCCAACGATGCCGACTCGATGCTTCACGGTGGCGCTCCCCTGGGGCTCAGGCACGCTCGCTGAGCGCGTTGGGATCGCCAACTGCCGTGCGGAATCGCTCGCGGAAACGTTCCTTTGCCGCCGCCTCGGCGGCATCGCCGGAAGTCTTCGCCTCCTGCACGGTCGTGCGAACGCTGTGTTGCAGATCCTGGCCACTCTGGGGCGCCATCAGCGAGCTGACCGCGGCACCGACAGCAGCGCCGAGCCCGGCGCCAACCACGAATGAAACGAGCTTGTTCATCGAGTGATCCTTCCAGGTATGACAATCGCGGCTCGGGACATCGCGCAGCGGCGGCCCGCGAGGACCACTCGTCGGGCTCCGGCTGTCGCGGGATCCCCACAAGCGCTCAGTCAGCCGCCGTTCGCCGTCTCAAGGTCAATTCGGGCTGGCGAGCCCCCACCCGACTCGGCAATCTCGCGCTAGAACAGCTTGCGGAGTACCCCGCGCACGACAAGCAGCACGGTCGCGATGCCCGCGCCCAGCGCGAACGCCGCTGGCGCATCGAACGTCACTCGCACATCACCCTCGGCCGAAACATCGCCCGACACCAGGAATGTCGCGTTGACATCGCCGCTCGCCTTGACCGATCCCGTGGTCAGCATCCCGGCCGCGACATCCTGCTCGGCTGTCATTTCTCCAGCACTGGCAACGAGCGCCCGGCTGCGCGCGAGGCGCATGTGCTCGGCGTTCGCGACGATTGCGGACGACGATTGCAGCACGATACGCTCGGCAGAGGCCGTCACCGTGCCCGAGTTCTGCATCTGCAGCGAGCGCGCCGAGAGCGACCGCGCGCCGGAGTTCGTCATCGAGACCCGCTCGCCTTCGACCTTTTCGGCGCCAGATCGCTCCATCGTGACGATGTTGCTCGAAATGTCGCCCGCATCCCGCCTGAGCAGCTCGTTCGCCTCGGCAGGATGCTTCTCTGGCCCGGTCTTGACGATGCTCACCGGAATCGTGTCGGAAACCGACGAGAACTGCCCATCCTGGTCTTCGGTGACCGACTCGCTGGATTGCTCGGTTGCCATGGTAGATCTCCCTGGTCGGCGGCCACATGTCGCCGCTGGCACGCGCAACCTGCCGCCCTTCGATCGCATCGCCAGAAGTGTACCAGCCAGCTATCGCGCCTCATCGCTCGCCCGCCGGTCCGGAGTGCGGGTATCCTCTAATGCCGAGAGGCCGGCCATCATCACCGGATCGCGAAAGGAAGCGCACGTGCCTCACTACCATCCTGACCTCCCCGACCACCGACCGTTCATCGTCGGGCACCGGGCCGGGAACCATATTCACAAGGCCGAGCGGGCGATCAAGCGCGGCGTCGACATGCTGGAGGCCGACGTCTGGCGCTACCGCAAGAAGCTCGAGGTCCGACACTTGAAGACGCTTGGGCCGCTGCCGATCTTGTGGGACCGCTGGGAGCTGGCGCCGGGTTGGACACCCCGCCTGCACGTTGATGAGCTGCTCGAAGCGACGCCGGACGATATCCCGGTGATGTTCGACCTCAAGGGTGAGGACCCGCACCTGCCACTTGGCATCATCGAGACCATGCGGAACAACTATCCGGATCGCCCGATCATCATGTGCACCCGATTCTGGCTCCAGCTCGACCGCATCGCCCGCGAGACGGACATCACCCGAATTTACTCGGTCGGGGACCAGAAGGAGCGCGACGGCATCTTCGGCCGGCTGGAAACGCTCGAATACCCGGCGGTATCGATCCACAAGAACCTGGTCAACCCGAGCCTGATGCGACGATTCGACGACGTCGGCGCGGTGGTGATGGCATGGGGCGCGACGACACAGGACGAAGCGGACCTGCTGTTGAGCCTCGGCGTCGACGGGCTGACGGTCAGTGAAGGCGCGTTGCAAAACTGGCTGCTCGCCGAGCGGCAGGGCCGCAACGGCACCGTCACGGCCGACAACCGATCCGCACCAGTTGAGGGAACGTCATGACCGAGCGCAAGACCGTTGGCATCCTGTTGTTCGAAGACGTCGAGGTACTCGACGCGTTTGGGCCGTTCGAAGTCTTTTCCGTCGCTCAGACGGCCGATCCCGAGGATCTCGGTCGCAACCTCTTTCAGGTCGTGACGATCTCCGAAACCGGCGCCCCATTGCAGACTCGCGGCGGCCTGGTGGTGACGCCGCACCACTCGTTCACGAATCACCCGCCGCTGGACATCCTGCTTGTGCCCGGCGGCTACGGTACCCGCGCGCAGGTGAAAAACGAGGCACTGCTCGACTGGCTGCGCGAGCGAACGGCGGAGGCGGAGCTCCGCACGAGCGTCTGCACCGGCGCGTTCCTCTATGCGGAGATCGGCCTGCTGGATGGCCACGCAGCCACCACCCACTGGGGCTCGATCGACCGGTTGCGGACGGGATACCCAGGTATCGACGTGCAGCAGGATGTCCGCTTTGTCGACGAGGGCACCATCATCACGTCGGCCGGCATCTCCGCCGGAATCGACATGGCGCTTCACGTCGTGGCCCGACTCCATGGGACGGACGCCGCACGCGCCACCGCCCGCTACATGGAGTACGACTGGCGGCCCCGAAACCAGGTGTAGCGGCGTCTTGTCCGCGTGCCCAACGGGTGGCGACGCCGCGACGCTCCACTCATCCCAGCGTCGACGCGAGGCGCAACATGTCTCCGGTCATTCCGGCAGCCGTGACCGCTGCGCCGGCGCCGGGTCCTGACACGACCGTCGGGTGGGCGTCATATCGCTCGGTGCGGAACGAGACCACATTCTCCGGACCGGCGGTCGCGCCCAGCACCGTGCTTGTCGGGACCGCCTCCAGCCCGACCGAAACCTCGCCGTCACCCTTCACCGAGGCAACGTACTTCAACACCCCGCCTTCGGCGACAGCGTCAGCCGAGAGCCCTGCGATCTCGTCGTTCATGCCTTCGATGCCATCGAGAAATGCGTCGATGCTGCCACCGGCGAGCTCGTCCGGCACAAACGAGCGGACGTCGATTCGGTCGAGATCGACCTCGAAGCCGCAGCTCCGCGCGAGAATCAGCGCCTTGCGGGCGACGTCGAGCCCGCTGAGATCGTCCCGAGGGTCGGGCTCGGTGAAGCCGGCCTCCTTGGCCGTGCGGACCGCCTGGGCGAATGGTGTGCCCGACGCCACGTCGGTGAAGATCGCGCCGAAGGTACCCGAGAGCATGCCGGCAATCTCCAGCGGGGTATCTCCCGTGTCGAGCAGCGTGTGCAGCGTCGAGATCACCGGCAACCCGGCACCAACCGTTGCCTCGTAGCGGAGATTCCCATGCGAGCTGGCATGGGACCACAGCACCTGGCCGCGTGGGTCGCGCAACGGCAGCGCCAGCGGCGCCTTGTTGGAGAGCACCACGCCTGCGCCTTGCTCGAGCGCGAGCGCGTCATAGGTAGCGGTCTCGTCACCAGCGGCGGCATCCATCACCACCGTGTGCCCTTCCGACGCTACCTGGTGAATGACGGCATCCCACGCCATCACCCGCTCGGGCCGGTCGCCGTTCTCGCGCCGCGACGCGGCGTGCCGGCGAAGATCATCGTCGGCTATGCCACGCTCCGTATCGACCTGGATCGCGCCGTCGCGGCCGCCAAGGGCGACGACCGATACATCGATGCGAAGGCGGTCGCGCCACATCGCGCGGTGGTCAGCGATCTGCTCGAGGACCGCTCCGCCAACCGTGCCATAGCCGATCTGAACGACGCGCAGGTGTTTCATGATGGGGGTGTCTCCTGATCGCGGCCGCCCTGGCGGGTCCGCAGCTCCTCTTCGAGGCTGGCGATACGCTCGCCGATGCCAGTACGCTCCAGCAGCTCGGTTCGTCGCGCCCGCAGGCGCTCCGCCAGCTCGCCGAGGTCCGGCCGCTGGATCGACACGCGCGTCGCCGCCGGCCGCCGCTGCTCCCAGCGGTCGCGCCATTCATCGAGCGTCTCTGTCAGCGATCTCTGCCAATCCTCAAGGTCGATGATCTCATGACTGGCCTCGGCTCGTCCCGCAGGCGTGGCATGACCGAGTGTACGCAGGCGAAGCTCGCGCCGGTCGAGCAGCCGGCGCTGACCGGAGGCGGACACCTCGGCTATGGCCGAGATGGCTGCCCGCTCGATTGCCTGGTTCGCGCTCTCCGGATCGGCATCGGCGGCCGGCCGGGGTTCCTGAATGACCTCATCGGCCAGGCCGAGCCGCAGGCACTCGTGCGCCGGAGCGACGACGCCAAACTCGTCGATTCCGCGCCGGCGGCCAAGCGACGGAGCAGGTGTCTCCACCATCGTGGTGGACATCACCGCGTTCGTCTGCATCAGGACGCGGTCGGCCTGCAGCGCGGCCAGCCCCAACGGCCCGGCGGCCGTGCCAACGACGACCGACACCACCGGCACCGGCAACAGCGAGAGTACCGAAGCGAGCTGGGCCGCACCCTGCCCGACCGGGAACGGGGTAGCCTCCCGCAACACCGCCGGCGACGCATCGACCAGGATCAGCAGGGGCAGGTCGAGATGGCCGGCGAGCCGTGCCAGCCGCGTCGCCTTGCGGACCGACGGGAGGGTCGGCATGCCAGCCTTGCGATCCAGGGCGACCACGACCAGTGAGGTGTCGCGGACGCTGGCGATTCCGCCGATCACGGCATCGTCGTCGCGCTCCAGCCGGTCGCCACGCACGGGTATCCACAGCGAAACAATCTGGGAGATGACGTCCCTGGCGGTCGGGCGCGTATCGCGCTGGGCGGCGGCCATCGCCTCCCGGGCCGAGGGCAGCGCCGGCTCCGCTGCAGGAGGCGTCGGCGGGACGATGCGTGGTCCCCCACTGGCCGTGATCAGTCCCATCAGCCGGCCGAGCACCCCGCGCAGGGCGACCCGGCTCACCACCGAATCGAGCAATCCGGCGGCGATCAGGTCGTCCGGCGTCGTCGGACCGTTGTTTCCGGCCGGCGCACTCCAGCCGCCAACGCGGGCGCCCGGTTCGGCGACCAGCAGGTCGCAGTGGCTGGCGAGCGTCTGGAACATCGACGACGAGGTGGGGTGCGTCAGCACGCCGATCACCGGCACGCCCGAGACATGCAGGCGGGCGAAGGTTGCCGCCAGCCGGTTGTGCTGTATCAGCGCCAGCGTGCCGGGATCGACCCGAGCCGTCCCACCGGAGATCACCAGCACGCAGGGGATGCGCCGCTGAAGCGCCAGCTCGAAAGCGGCAATGGTCTTCTCACCGGTCACCGCGCCGAGCATCGGGCCGATCAGCGAGTCATCCATCGCGACGACGACCGCCTCCCGACCGCCGAAAGTGGCGACTCCAGTGACGACAGCTTCGGCCAGCGCGTTGGTGTCGCCGGTGCCCTGGTCGGCATTTCCGAACCGTACCGGGTCCATCGACAGGAGCACTTCGTTCATCTCGACGAAGCTGTTCGCGTCGGCAAGCAAGGCGATCCGCTCGCGCGGGCGCATCGGGAAATGACGCTGGCAGGTACCGCACACGCGATGGGAATCGTAGAGCTCATCGTTGAGCAGGTCGGCGCCACACCCGGGGCAGGAAAGGTCGAGGACATCGTCGAGGGTGGTGTCGGATTCGAAATCGCTGAGCGTCAGCGGACGGTGGCGATCCGCCGCGGCTTGGTCGACCATCGAGCGCTCCTTTCGTTTCGAGGCCGGCTCCCGTCCAGCGAGAGCAGCCGCGAAATCGCGTGTGTTCATCGTAGGGTGCCGCTGGCGGCGGGTCAAACACCGGGCTGGACAGCGATTCGCGTTCCGGTGATGCTGCCGACAGAATCGAATTTGCGGCCCAATGGGGCCTCTCGAGGACGCATCATGACCGCCAGCCCATCTCCCTGGATCGTCACCCGGCCGACCGCTGCCGGACGCCGCGGCGCCGTCGCCGCCAAGACACCCGACGCTGTCGACGCCGGGCTCGCCATGCTCGAAAAGGGCGGCAATGCCATCGATGCCGCCGTCGCGACCGCATTCGCGTCCGGCGTGGCCGAGCCGTGGATGAACGGCCTCGGTGGCGGTGGCTATTTCGTCGCGTGGCTGGCGGCGGAGGGTCGCAGCGTCGCCGTCGACTACCCGATGCGCTCCCCTGCCGGGGCAACGCAAGACATGTTCCCGCTGGCCGGCACCGCGCCCGACGCGGCGCTGTTCGGCTGGCCCGCGACCGTCGACAACGCCAATGTCGTGGGGCACCGCGCCATCGCCATCCCCGGCAGCGTCGACGGCCTGGCGCTGGCGCTGGAGCGCTTCGGCACGCTCTCGCTGGCCGAGGTGCTGGAGCCGGCAATCGAGATTGCCGAACGCGGGTTCGAGGTCACCTGGCACACGACCTACTGGATCGCCAGGGATGCGGCGAACCTCTGCCGGTTTCCCGGGAGCGCGGCGATCTACTTCGATGCCAATGGCAACGCGCCGGTGTCGCAGAGCCAGCTCACGCCAACCCGGCTCCGCAACCCCGATCTCGCCCGGACGCTGCGCGGCATCGCCGAAAACGGCCCGCGCTGGTTCTACGAGAGCGAAATTGCCGAGACCTTCGCCAGCCACTTCCGCGAGCACGGCGGAACCCACACCGCCGACGATTTCCGCCGCTACCGCGCCCGCGAGATCGACCCGCGCGTCGTCACCTACGGCGACCACACGATCCACACGGTGCCCGGCCCCTCCGGCGGCAGCACCCTTGCCCAGATGCTGCGCGTGGCCGACCGCCTTGGCGTGGGATCCCGCGGGCACAACACGCCGGAAGCGCTGCACCTGCTCGCGCAGATCGGCCGCCGCGCCTATGCCGACCGGTTCAGCTACTTCGCCGATCCCAACCATGTTGACGTGCCGTGGGAGGCGTTCCTGAGCGACGACTACGTGACCGCGATGGCCGAAAGCATCGTCGAGGGACCGGCCGGAAAGCCATCCGCCGGTGCCCGAGAGCAGCTCGGGATCACACATGACCTCGCGCCGTCCGTGCCGGAGTACATGAAAGACGGGTCGACGACGCACCTGAGCGCAATCGACGGCGACGGCAACGCCGTCTCGATCACGCAGACGCTGCTGGCGGGCTGGGGCAGCAGGGTGACGGTGCCCGGCACGGGCGTGCTGTTCAACAACGGCATGATGTGGTTCGACCCCGAGCCGGGGCGCCCGAATTCGGTTGCCGGTGACAAGGTGCCGCTCTCGAACATGGCGCCGGTCGTGATCACCGATGGTGGCCGCGCGCGGGCGTCAATCGGCTCGAGCGGTGGCCGAAAGATCGCCTTCCACAACATGCAGGTGGCGATGAACCTGATCGACCGCGGCATGGGCATGCAGGCGGCGATCGACGCGCCGGTGATCGACATCTCCACGCCACTGCTGGTGGCGTCGACCCAGATCCCGGCAGAGACGCTGGAAGCGCTGGCTGCACTGGGGCACGACGTGTCGCCCCGCGATCCCAGCCGGAGCACCGGGGACTTCGCATCTCCGACCGGGGTGCTGCGCCACGGCGACGGCACACTCGAAGGCGGCGCCGACCCGTGGTACTACCCGGCAACCGCGAAGGCCCTGTGAACGAGATGACAGGAGCGGGCTCGGATCATTGCCCAAAACTCGCGCCTTGTGCAACAATGGCCAGCATATCCGACGGTTTCAGAGCGCACCCACGCCGCATTTGCGGCGCGGCCATGGCTGACCTGACGAACGGATCGGGGTCACGACGGTTTTACCGGCATGCACGGAGGTTCCTATGTCCCAGTCCCGTACCGACCGCCTCGACGCGCTTCGCGCGCTGAAGCAGACGACGTCGTCCCGTCGCGAGTTCCTGAACCGAGCCGCGGCACTCGGCCTGATCCCGGTACTCGCCGGCGGCACTGGCGTTTCACCAGCCTTCGCCGCGCAGGACGGCACCCCGGTTCAGGGCGGCAAGTTCATCACGCTCGGGCACCAGGAAGTCGCCACGCTCAGCCCGGAGGGCAGCGGGCCGACCGTGCAGTGGGTCGCCATCGCCCAAATCCACAACGCGCTCTACGAGATGGACCACAACTACGAGCTGGTGCCGGTGCTGGCCGAGTCGTACGAGGCATCGGAAGACGGGCTCACCTACACGTTCAAGCTGCGCAGTGACGTGACGTTCCACAACGGCGACACGTTCACATCGGAGGACGTGAAGTACACCTACGAGTGGATCATGGACGAGGCGAACGCCTCGACGCGAATCGCCAACTTCGGGCTGGTGGAATCGGTTGAGGCGCCGGACGAGACCACCGTTGTGGTCACCCTGACCGAGCCGGATGTGACCTTCATGGTCAACGTCGCGCAGACGTACATCTACCCCTCCGCGTACCACGCCGAGGTCGGCGAGGAGGAGTACGGCGCCAACCCGGTGGGTACGGGACCGTTCAAGCTGGTCGAGTGGAATGCGCAGCAGCGCACGCTGCTGGAGCGGTTCGACGACCACTTCCGTGGTCCGGCCAACTTCGATGAGTTCCAGCTCGACGTCGTTCCCGAGGCCGGTGGCCGGCTGGCGGCGCTCGAGTCCGGCCAGGCCGACAACTCGATCTGGGCGCTCAACGCCGAGGACAACCAGACACTGGTCGACAGTGGCAATTTCACTGTTTTCGAGACGCTCAACGTCGCCACCAACCACTTCCCCGTCAACAACACCCACGCCGTGCTGGGCGACAAGGCCGTCCGCAAGGCGATGATGTACGCGATCGACCGGCAGGCGCTGGCGGATGACATCTTCCAGGGGCAGGCAATCGTCGCGACATCGAATCTCTCGCCAGGTATCGAGAAGTACTACAACTCCGACGTCACCACCTACGAGTACGACCCCGAAATGGCGAAGCAGGTCCTCGAGGAGGCCGGCTGGGTCGAGGGAGATGACGGTATCCGCGAGAAGGACGGCCAGCGGCTCGAGTTCACCTGCGTGGCCATCTCCGGGGACTCGCAGCGCCGGCCGGAAGCCGAAGTCGCCCAGCAGTCCTACCGAGAGGTGGGCATGGACATGCAAATTCAGGAGGCGACGGTCGACACCATCCTCGAGGCGATGGTCGCCGGAGAGATGGACATGTCGCTGTTCAACTGGACGTACGGCGGCAGCGGTGGCGATCCGGATGCCCGCGACACGCTGATGACTGGCGGCGCCAACAACTTCAGCAATTTCAGCAACGAACGCGTCGACGAGCTGCTGACCCTGGGCGTCACCGAGCAGGACGAAGAAGCGCGGGTCGAGATCTACAAGGAGATCCAGGCGATCGTGGCCGAGGAGGTCCCGTTCATCTTCCTGCTCGTCTTCACCGGTTTTGCGTTCTACGCCAACAGCGTCCAGGGCCTGCCGGACAGCGTACTGAACTCGGACAACATCTACCCATTCCTGTTCAAGCTGTGGAAGGAAGAGGCCTAGAGGGTGTTATGGACTTTGGGCCGCGAGGGTGATCAAGCGATGGAGCATCA
>CBFGRG010000081.1:0-9834 GCA_965651105.1 uncultured bacterium
AGCATCGCCGAGAGCCCGTCAATGCGCTCGACCAGCGCGAGCGTCGAAGCCCAGCGATCCGGGTCGAAGCCGACATTGATCCAGCGGGTGACCCCAGCATCCCGGCTGGCGGCTATCACCTCATCGAGGTCGTCGCTGAACTGCTCCAGATCCAGGTGGGTGTGCGTATCGACCAGTTCCATGGGTGCCTCACTCACTCGAGCGCGGCACGAGAGCCGGCTCGTTCGTCTGCCGGGTCAACCGTACCAGCACGTATACTTGCCGTGACGACCCGGCCGTCTGTTCGGACGGCAATCCCCCGATGAACGGAGTTCCTGCGTGATCGATCGGTATACGTTGCCGGAGATGGGCGCGATTTGGAGTGATCGGGCCAAGATCGACCGGTGGCTCGACGTCGAGAAGGCGGTTTGCGAGGCGTGGGCAAGGCGCGGCCGGATTCCCGAAGATGCGATGCCGGCGATTCGCGCCGCGACCTGCGATCTCGACCGCATGCGCGAGATCGAGCGCGAGACGGATCACGACGTGATCGCCTTCCTGCGTGCCACTGGCGAGACGGTCGGCGAGGCGGCGCGGTTCATCCATCTCGGTCTCACGTCGTCTGATGTGGTCGACACCGGACTGGCGATGCAGGCGCGCGATGCGGGTCAGCAACTGCTCAAGCGGCTGCGCTCGCTCACCGATACCGTCGGTCGCAGGGCCGTGGAGCATCGACGGACACTGACCATCGGCCGGTCGCACGGCATGCACGCCGAGCCGACGACGTTTGGGCTCAAGCTCGCCGTCTGGTACGACGAGCTGCGAAGGCACATCGTGCGGCTCGAGCTGGCGACCGAGCAGATTGCGGTCGGGCAGATATCGGGAGCGGTCGGCACGCACGCGCATGTGCCGCCGGCGCTCGAGGAAGAGGTGCTGGCGGACCTCGATCTCGGTGTTGAGCTGGCTTCGACCCAGATCGCGCAGCGTGATCGGCACGCATTCTTTCTCGCCGTGCTGGCAGGCGTCGGGGCGACCCTGGAGAAATTCGCGGTCGAGGTGCGACACCTGCAGCGATCCGAGGTTGCGGAGGCGGAGGAGTACTTCGCCGAAGGCAACCAGGGCTCGTCGGCAATGCCGCACAAGCGCAACCCGCACGAATCGGAGCGTCTTGCGGGGCTGTCGCGGCTGTTGCGAGGATACGCGCTGGCGGGGAACGAGAACGTCGCGCTGTGGCACGAACGCGACATATCCCATTCAAGCGTCGAACGGGTGATTTTCCCGGACGCCTGCATTGTGCTCGATTACATGCTGCACCTCGCCGACGAGCTGATCGGCGACTGGGTGATATACCCGGAGCGCATGAAGACGAACCTGGAAAGCAGCGGGGGACTCATCTACTCCCAGCGCGTGATGCTGGCGTTGGTCGACGCCGGTATGGATCGTCAGCAGGCATACAAGCTTGTCCAGGCCGCCGCGATGCAGGCGGCGAAGGATCCGAGCGGCGCGACATTCCGCGAACGGATCGAAGCCGACGCCGATGTACGGGACGCCGTCACGCCCGACCAGCTCGACACGATCTTCGACCCGTGGGACCAGTTGGGCAATGTTGACGCCACATTCGAGCGCCTCGGCCTCGCCACCGGAAACGGGGCGGCGTCATGATCGAGCCAACGGCCGTTGGCGACATCGAGATCGCGGCGTACCCGAAGCTTCGGAGCGGCAAGGTTCGCGAGATTTTCGACCTCGGTGAGCGACTACTGTTCGTGGCCACCGACCGCGTCTCCGCATTCGATGTGATCCTGCCGAACCTGATCCCCGGCAAGGGGCGCCTGCTGACGGAGGTGAGCCGATTCTGGTTCGAGCAGACGGCCAGCCTGGTACCGAACCACCTGGTGACATGTTCGCTCGATGGGCTCGACCTGACCGCCGAAGAGCGCGAGCAGCTCGATGGGCGATCGATGGTGGTTCGCAAGGCGGACCGGATCGACATCGAGTGTGTCGTTCGCGCGCGGCTCGCAGGATCTGGTTGGGTCGAGTATCGCGATCATGGCACCCTTGCCGGCGAGCCGCTGCCACCTGGGCTACGGGAGGGCGATGCCCTGCCGGAGCTGCGATTCACCCCCGCGACGAAGAACGACGCCGGGCATGACGAGAACATTACGCTCGCCGAGCTGGCGCAAACGGTCGGGGAGGGGCGAGCTCGCGAGCTCGAGGAAACGAGCAAGGCGCTCTTCTCGTTCGCGTCAGGTCTCGCTGAACGAGCGGGTTTTGTCCTTGCCGATACGAAGTTCGAATTCGGCATGATCGACAATCGCCTGACGTTGATTGATGAGGCGCTCACCCCGGACTCGTCGCGCTACTGGAACACAGCCGACATCGAGCCGGGTCGGCCGCCTCAGGGGTACGACAAGCAGGTGATTCGCAACTGGTTGATCGAAAGCGGGTGGGATCGAGAGCCGCCGGGCCCTGACCTGCCAGACGAGATCGTGTCGCTTGCTCGAGAGCGATACGCCGAGGTCCTGCGGCGGCTGCGTGCCGCAGCCAGCGTCGATTCATCCGAAGGAGCGTGAACGTGGCGCAATTCAAGATCAAGGCGACAATCATGCCGAAGCCCGGAGTCAATGATCCGCAGGGCGAGGCCATCCGGGGAGGGTTGCAGAGCCTCCAATTCGAAGGCGTTCGCGAGGTGCGGGCCGGCAAGCAGATCGACATCACGGTCGAGGCCGAGAGCCAGGCTGCCGCGATCGCCGAAGTCGAGCGCATGTGCGAGCAGCTGCTTGCCAACCCCGTCATCGAAGTATTCGACGTCACCGCCTCCGATGGCGCGGAGGTGCCCGCATGAGCCGGCCCAGAGTCGCGGTGATCGGGTTTCCCGGCAGTAATGGAGATCACGACGCGGTCAGCTCGCTGAACCACGATGTCGGTGTGGATGCCGAGGTGATCGACTTTCGCGAATCCTCCCTCGGGGGAGTCGATGCGGTTGTGCTCGCCGGCGGCTTCTCCTATGGCGACGCGCTCAGGGCGGGGGCCATCGCTCGCTTCGCGCCGGTGATGGCAGCGATCCAGGAATTCGCGGGCGTTGGCGGTCCGGTTCTTGGCATCTGCAACGGCTTCCAGGTACTCACCGAGGCGCACCTGCTGCCCGGTGCGTTGTTACGCAACGCGACCCTTCGGTTCCACAGTCACCGAACTCATATCCGGTATGAGGGTGCGGTGTCACCCTGGCTTGCCGATCTTCAGAAGGGCGACGTGCTCGACCTGCCTGTCGCGCACGGAGAAGGATCGTATTTTGTCGATGATGAGACGCGGAAGCGGCTCGAGGCGAACAACCAGATCGCGTTCCGTTACGTCGAGCGTGACGGCTCGCTGACGGAGGAAGCGAACCGCAACGGATCTGTCGATGCGATCGCCGGGGTCGTCAACGAGGCCGGAAACGTGCTGGGCCTGATGCCACATCCGGAGCGGGCGACCAACGAGCTCATCGGCGGCACCGATGGCCTTCGCATTCTCGGGACGCTGATGCGATCGACCGCGGTCGCAGGTTGACTCTTGATTCACCATCACCCATGAGGATACCTATGACTTCAGATGCAGTGACGAAGCTTCGCGATCACCTCGCGACGATCGACGATATCCACGGCGCCATGGCGGTGCTTGGGTGGGACGAGCAAACCAAGATGCCGCGCGGCGGCGCCCAGGCACGTGGCGAGCGGATGGCCACACTGGGCCGCATGTCGCACGAGATGTTCATCTCCGACGAGACAGGCGGGCTCATCGAGAATGCCGAGAAGGACCTCGATGGTCTGGACTTCGACAGCGACGAAGCGTCACTGGTGAGATTTGCCCGGCGCGAATTCGATCGCAGCCGGGTGATCCCGCCAGAGCTTCTGGCGGAGGCGATTCGCGCGCGAACCGCCGGCTACCAGACCTGGGTCGAAGCCAAGGCGAACCAGGATTTCCCGGCGTTCCTGCCCGTGATGGAGAAGCTGCTCGAGATCAATCACCGGTTCGTCGAGGCCTACCGTACGCTCGATCCTGACGCCGATGAGGACTACGATCTCCTGCTCGAAGGGTACGAGCCCGGTCTGACCGCCAAGGAGATCGAGTCCGTTTTCTCGGTCGTGCGTGAGAGAACGGTGCCGCTGGTCGAGCAGGTGAAGGCCAACGCCTCGAAGGTAGATGACTCGATTCTGCACGGAAACTTCCCGCAGGATGCGCAGGAGCGACTTTCGCGCAAGGTGTTGCTGCAGCTCGGGTTCGACGACGATCACTGGCGGATCGACGAGACGCATCACCCGTTCGCGTCGTCGATGGCGATCGAGGACATCCGCATCACCACGCGATACATTCCCGAGCTGCTTGGCTCCGCGCTGTTCGGCACGATGCACGAATTCGGTCACGGGTTGTACGAGCGCCAGGTGAGTCCCTCGCTCGGGCGGACGCCGCTCGCTGGTGGCGTATCGATGGCGTGGCACGAGTCGCAAAGCCGGATGTGGGAAAACCTCGTCGGACGGGGACGAGCCTTCTGGGATTGGGGCATCAACCCGTTGCGGGAGGAGTTCGGCGAGACGATTGGTGGAGCCACGCCTGACGATGTTTACCGGGCGGTGAACAAGCTGCAACCGTCACTGATCCGGGTCGAAGCTGATGAATTGACCTACAACCTTCACATCATCCTGCGGTTCGAGCTGGAACGCGACATGCTCAACGGCAAGGTGGCACTCAAGGATCTGCCTGACATCTGGAACGACCGGATGATGGACTATCTCGGTGTCGACGTCCCGAACGTCTCTGTCGGCGTGCTGCAGGACGTCCACTGGAGCTCCGGGCTGTTCGGCTACTTCCCGACCTACGCGTTGGGCAACGTGCTCTCGTTGATGTTGTGGGATCGCATCAACCGCGAGATTCCGGACCTCGACGACTCATTCCGATCAGGCGAATTCGGGCCCCTGCGCGATTGGCTCGGCGAGAACGTGCACAGCCATGGCAGCAAGTTCCTGCCAAAGGACTTGATGGAGCGCGTGGTGGGTACGCGTGAATTCGATCCACAACCGCTGGTGAGCTACCTGGAGGGCAAGGTCAACGACCTCTACGGATAGCGCATCGAAATCGACATAATCCAAGGAGGTGGCAGGTTGGCAACGCGCCGACCTGCCGCCTTGTTATGTCAGATACGTGTGATGCCGATACGAGCGGGAAGTGAACCTCATCGACGACCCCGGATCAGTACGACGCCGATCACCAGCACCAGGGCGCCGATGATGCGTACGCTGTCGACCCGGCGAGGCGCTGCTCCAAACGCGCCGAGGTGGTCGAGCATGATCCCGCCGATGAGCTGCCCAGCGATGATCGCCCCGAGAAAAACGCCGAGCCCAATGCGCGGCCCGATGAACGAAGCCGCCAGCAGGTACGGCACCGGCAGGAAACCGGTGAGCGCGAGGTATGGTGGTAGCCCCCGGCTTGCGAGAAACAGGGCTACCAGCATCAGCGCCACGAAGAATCCGTAGATGCCTGCGCGGTCGAACGGTCGTGAGAGTAGCGGCTCGCGACCTGCCAGCGTCGTCGCCAGCAGCACGCCGGCCATGCCCGCGAGGGAAGCCAGCATCGAGACCCAGGTCGCTTCGAAGCCGCCACGCTCGCGCGCGATTCCACCGAGCATGGCGATCTGGAGCGCCGAGGTAGCACCGACGCTGACCGTGAGCCCGATCAGGAACCATGTCACAACGGCTGCGCCCTGAGCGACATTCTGGCGGTCGGGCGCGGTGGACATGTCATTCTCCGTACATAGCGGTATGGCCAGCAAATGGTCCTTGACACGTTTTGCGCACAAGATGGCTTATACGCAAAAGAGAATTGGGGCCCCGATTTCCGTTCCTGCCCCATCACGAGCCCACTTCTCCGACAGGCACGATCCACGGCTCGACTGGCTCGGCCGGCCTGAAACGCGCACCGATTGCGAACGCCGGGTTTCCTCTCAGCTCGTGCGCCGGACGTGCCGTCTTGCCGGGCATCTGAACGGTCATCAGCCGGAGACCGCCGTCGCCGGTCGCGACAATCACTCCTCCATCATCGCTCGCCACCACAGTGCCCGGCTCGCTATCGATGTCCGGCACCACTTCAGCCTGGTGGACCTGCAGGCGGGATTCGTCGACACCGATGGTCCAGGCCCGCGGCCACGGCCACATCGCGCGGACCTGCCGTTCGATCTCCACCGCCGGCCGGTCCCATGCGATCTCGCCGTGCGCCTTGGTGATTTTCCGCGTTTCCACGATCTCGCCCTGCTGCGGCTCGGCGCGAAGCTCTCCCGCCAGCAGCGCGTCGAGGTTGTTGTCCACCAGGCCGGCGGCGACATTTGCCAGGCGCTCGGTCAACGATTCCGTCGTGTCGTCCGGCCGGATGTCGACCCTGGTGACGTCGTAAACCGCGCCGGTGTCCAGTCCGGCTTCCATCTCCATCAACGCCACGCCGGTGGTGGCATCGCCGCAAGCGATGGCCGCGGGAATCGGGCTTGCTCCCCGGAATCGCGGCAGCAACGACGCATGCAGGTTGACGCAGCCACGCCGCGGCAGGTTGAGCACCCATTTCGGCAACAACAACCCGAACGCCGCGACGATGACAAGGTCCGGCGCGAATTGTTCGAGGCGCTCCCGGATCCTGTAGTCGCGGAGCGTCGCGATCTGCTCCACCGGCAGCGACAACCGTTCCGCCGCGACCTTGACCGGGGGCGATTGCAGCTTCCGGCCGCGTCCAGCCGCGCGGTCAGGCTGGGTCACCACCAGCAGGTCGCCATCGCCAGCCTTCCTGGCCAGCGCGTCCAGCGCTGGTACTGCGAACTCGGGCGTTCCCATAAACACGATTCGTCCCTGCATACCCACCTCCAGTGTGGTGAAATAGTACCCGTGATTCGGGTCGCTCGGTTCTGACGCCTCCGGAAATGCCTGTGCCATTGTCCAACTCGTCGCGCCGGCCGCGCGGAATCGATATTTCGATCCTCGCGCTGGTCGCACTCCTCGCGCTCGCGTTTCTGATCCGCCTCGACGGCATCGACTGGGATGATGGACGCTATCTGCACCCGGACGAGCGGCATATCGTCGCCGACGTGGTCGTCGGGCGGATCGAGTTCTCGTGGCCGCCACGCCTGTCCTGGCTGGATCCTGCCGAAAGCCCCATCAACCCACGACCGATGCGCGACGATGGCGGCCACGAAGGCTTCGCCTACGGCACCTTGCCGGTCTACACCCTGGATCTGCTCGGCTCGGCAGCCACGGCGATCTCTGGTACTGACTGGTCAAGCTACGACCGAATCGAGTACATCGGGCGCGCGCTGTCGATCCTGCTCGACACCGGTACTGTGCTGCTTTGCTGGCTTATCGGGTCCCGCCTGTTCGGCCGTCCGGTCGGTTTCGCCGCGGCGGCGATTTATGCGTTCCTGCCGCTCGCCATTCAGCTGAGCCACTTCTTCACGGTCGATTCGTGGATGACATTTTTCATCTTCGCGGCCATCCTCAGCTGCATCGACGCGATCCGAACCGGTTCGACCGGGCGCTTCGCGCTCGCTGGCATGTGGTACGGCATGGCGGTTGCATCGAAAGCCACGGCCGCGCCGCTTGGCGGCATCATTCTGCTCGCCCTGGTGCTGGCGAGCATGGTCGAGAGCAGCTATGTTCTCTCGACAGCCGCGCTCGTCGGACGCCTGCTGAAGCGCGGGATGGTGTCCGCTCTCGCCTTCATCGCCACGTTCTTCATCGGCGAGCCGTTCGCGTTCCTCGCGCCCCAGGCCTACCTCGATTCGTTCACCGAGCAGGCCGACATCCAGTCGGGCAGCTGGGACGTGCCATTCACCCAGCAGTATGTCGGCACCCCGCGAGGTGCGTGGCAGCTCGACCAGCTTACCCGCCATGCGATGGGACCGGTCGCGGTGCTGCTGGGGCTCGCCGGAGCGGGTCTGGTCGCCTGGCTTGCATGGAAACGAAAATCGAGCGGCATGGCCCTCCTGTTGGCGTGGACCGCAGGCTTCACCCTGGTGATCCTCTATCCCGAAACCAAGTTCCCGCGCTACTCGCTCCCGGTCGCACCGACGCTCGCGATTTTCGCCGGTGTGGCCGTCGTGGCCCTTGCGCTGTATCTCCGACCGCGCCTCGGTAAGGGAGTTGCGGTTGCCGGAGCGGCGGTGATCCTGCTCGTCTCGACCGGCTGGGGTGTGGCGTTCGCGCAGGTGACGTCAACCGAGCACACGCGGATCGCGGCATCGGTCTGGATGTTCGAGAACCTGCCGCCGGGATCGACCACGACCAACGAGATCTGGGACGATCGCCTGCCGCTGTCGCTCGATCCGGGGCATGCCGCCGACGCGAGACGCATCGACGCTGCCAGCATCAACCTGTACGCATACACACCGACGCTCGGTGATATCGCCACGCTCGGCCCGGCGCTGGAGGCACTGCCACGCGGCGCCGAGATGCGGCGGCAGATCGAGACCGGCCGCGTCACCGACGCCACCACGATCCTGCGATCGATCGGCACGGCGGCGTTTCAGGCAGACGCCCAGGCCGATGTCCTCACGCGGCTCGCGGCGGAGGCTCGGGACGAGCCATCCGGCGTGGAGCTGCCCACGGCGGCGCGGTTTCAACTCGAGCTCGTCCGTGCCAGTGGCGCGATGACCACCAGCAGTGACCTGAGCGGCGTGACGATGAACATCGCGAGCCAGGTCGGCATGACGAACGAGATCGCGATTGACGACCTCCGAGCACTTGCCGATGCGATGGATGGCGCCGCCGGCTCGACCATGCTCGATCAAATCTATGGCCTGTTGGAGAGCGCCGACTACTACGTCCTTTCGTCGGATCGGGTCAAGCGCGGCATGGAGCAGAATCCGTGGCGCTATGCGGTACCGATCCGGATGTATGAGCTGCTCGACAGCGGCGAGCTCGGATACGAGCCGGTTCGTACCTTCTCGTCGTCTCCCGAGCTTTTTGGCCTGTCTTTTCCGGATCGCGATGCCGATGAAACCTTCATCAACTACGACCACCCGGTCGTCAACGTTTACGCCAAACGTGACCTCGCATCGCCCGAGCGCGCCGTCGAGCTTTTCGGGGCATCCGCGCTCGCCCAGACCGATCCATCGCGATCGCCCGACAACGAGCCATTGACCTTCGACGAGCCGGTGTCGGATCTGGCCGACGTAACCGATGCCCGCTGGAGCGAGGCTGTCACCGGCACCACGATTGGCGCGATCGCTGTCTGGATCGTGCTGCTGCTGGCATTGCAGCTTGCCGCGTGGCCGCTGGCCAGCACGGTGTTCCGTTCGTTTCCGGACGGAGGCTGGGGATTGACCCGAATTGTCGGGATAATCGTCCCCGCCACCGTGTTGTGGTGGCTGGCAAGCACCGGCGTGCTCCTGTTCCGGGCGGTTTGGGTCGTTGCGACCTTCCTGCTGTTCGCGCTGGCGACGTGGCTCTGGCTCCGTCCGGGCGTGCGCTCGAAACGACGCTGGAACTTCCGGCTGATCGCGATTGCCGAGGCGATCTTCTGGGGAACGTTCCTCATTTTTCTCGTGTTCAAGCTGATCAACCCGGATTCGTGGCACATCTACTGGGGCGGAGAGAAGCCGATGGAGTTCGCGCATATCAACGCGATCCTCCGCAGTCCGACCTTCCCACCGGTGGACCCGTGGTACGCGCAGGGATTCCTCAACTACTACTACTACAGCTTCTATCTCGTGGCTTACCTGATCAAGCTGACGGGTATCCCGACCGAATACGCGTTCAACCTGGCGCAGCCGCTGGTGATGGCTGTCCTTGCCTCCGGTACGTTTTCGGTCGGCGCCATGCTCGGCAACCGGCTTACCCGCGGACGCCA
>CBFGRG010000082.1:0-9779 GCA_965651105.1 uncultured bacterium
TTTCCGTTGGGGAGCGGAGGACACCCCTTCCAGATCCGTGATCGCGCGGAGGGCGCTCGCCTCGCGCCGTTTCCGCATGAACAACCCGGAAAACCTATTGACCGTTTGTCGCCCGATTGATACGTTGCGCGGAGCTTGTCAACACTACGCAACCTGCGTCGGCAGATGCATCCTGGCGATGCGATCCTGCGCCGATTGCTGACAGGGAGGGTGGCAATGACAGAAGACTGGAGAGGCACGATCGGCGCCATCGGGCGTGCCGACATGGATGCGTTGCTCGAGGAAGGCGTGCTCTGCCGGCTCGCCGTGCTCGACAGTGAGGGATGGCCGTATGTCGTCCCCGTCTGGTTCGAGTGGGACCCTGCCGAGGAAGCCTTCTGGGTTATCCCGCGTGAAAAGAGCGCCTGGGCGCGCTACATGGCCGACGACCCCCGGGTCGCGCTCACCATCGACACGCCGGCGCCGCCGTATCGGAAGATCGCCGCGCAGGGGCGCGCGGAGGTCGTCGAGCGTCCCAACACCGGCGGGCAGTGGGTCGAAATCGCCCGGCGCATGTCCCGGCGATATCTCGGCGAGCACGGTCCGGACTACCTGGAGCCGACCATGGACCGTCCCAGATGGCTCTTCCGCATCCGCCCCACCAAGCTGATCACCTGGCAGGGGGTCGATTGGCACCCCCGGTACAAGTCGAAATCGGACTAGGCAAAGGAGGGCTGCCGAACGGATCCCGCGACACCAATCCGACACGTGCAACATGGAGAGAGCCGAGATGACACATTCGACGTTCAGGAGTTCCATGAATCGCCGCGATGTTCTCAAGCGGTCCGCAGCATTTGCCGCGTCCATGGGGATCGCCGCGCAACTGGTGCGCACCGCCGGTGCGCAGGACGCGCCGCTCAAGATCGGCTGGTCGACGATCTACCTGACCCCGTCGTGGATGACGGAAACCAGCAACGAGATCGACGCCGAGCTCGAGCGCATGCGTGGCGAGGGGATCGAGGTCGACTACCAGGTTTTCGATGCCAACGGCGACACCCCGACCCAGATCGCACAAATCCAGACGATGATCGATCAGCAGTACGATATCTGCCTGCTGATCGCCGGATCCGCCACGGCGCTCGATTCGGTCGTCGCCGATGCGCACGCGGCCGGTGTCGTGGTCGTCAACTGGGACAGCCTTGTCACCACGGATGAGCTTACCGCCAAGGTCTTCGAGGACCAGGTGGAGTGGGGGCGCCTGACAGCCCAGTGGATCGTCGACACCGTGGGTGGCTCGGGCAAGATTCTCGCCCTGAACGGCCCGGCCGGCATTGCGGTGAGCGAAGAGCGCTGGAGCGGCGCGAAGGAAGTGTTCGACGCCAATCCGGACATCGAGATCGCCGGCACTGCCAACATCGAGTACAACGAGGCGCCGGCGCTCGTCGAGATCACGAGCCTCCTCGCCGCCAACCCCGATGTCGATGCGGTTTGGTGCCAGGCTGGCGCGCACGCCTCCGCGACGATGAAGGCGATGCAGCAGCGAGGCATGAGCCTCGTGCCGGTGGCCGGCGAGAACTTCAATGGGTTCCTGCGGCAGTGGCGTGATGCGCTCGACCAGGGCTTCACCGGTTTCGCGACCGCGGAGCTGAACTGGATGGCGGTCGTGGCGATCCAGCTCGCGGTGAAGGCGGTCAATGGGGAGCCGGTGCCATCGAAGGTGGAGATTGAGCTGCCCATCATCACCGACGAGAACGTCGCCGAGTGGGCGGACGATGACCTGCCGGACGACTACTACACCATCCCCAACATCCCGACGACCGAAGAGATCGACGAGATCATCGCCGACGCGCTCGCCGCGGAGGCCGGCGCCACGCCCGAAGCGTAGGCGGTGAGTGCCCGGGCGGCTCCGTTGACGTGGCCGCCCGTCACCTGGCCGTGACACGTATAGCTGCATGTCGCTGGTGGGAGACCTGACAGTCGATGATCCACGCTGCTGCCGGTAAAGAGCGCGTCCCTGATCGGGCGACGATGGACCACAGCCAGGCACCCGCAATTGTCACCCGTGGACTCACGAAGTCCTTTGCCGGAAACGTCGTGCTGCGCGATGTCGGCTTCGAGGCGCGTCCGGGAGAGATTCATGCGCTGGTCGGGGAAAATGGCGCCGGCAAGAGCACCTTCATCAACCTGCTCACCGGCGTGCATGCTCCCGATGCGGGCGAGCTTGCGATCGCTGGCCAGGCCTTCAGGCGCCTGACGCCGCACCATGCCGATGCGCTTGGCATTGCGACGGTCCACCAGGAGCTCAGCCTCTGCCCGCACCTGACTGTCGCGGAAAACGTGCACCTCGGCGCGCCCCCGACGCGCCGGGGGATGCTCGATCGCCAGTCGATGGACGCATCGGTACGGGCCGAGTTGCATGAAATCGGCGTGAGTATCGACCCAACGCTGCTGGTCAACGAGCTGTCGCTCGCCGAGCAGCAGCTGGTGGAGTTCGCCAAGGCCACGATCCGCCGTCCGCGGATCTTGATTCTCGATGAGGCGACCTCGGCGCTGGATAGCGCGCAGACCAAGGTGCTGTTCGATTATTTGCGTCGTCTCCGCGCGGCTGGCACCTGCATCATCTTCGTCTCGCATCGGATGGAGGAGATCTTCGGGCTCTGCGATCGGATCACCGTGTTCCGAAACGGTGAATACGTCGCGACCGTCGCGACCGCCGAGACGTCAACCTCCGACCTGGTCCAGATGATGATCGGTCGACGTGTGGAAGAGGCCTATCCGCCGAAGCCACCGCTCGATGCGGTTCTCGGCGAGCCGGTGGTGTTGTCGGCGCGGGGCCTCGCGGCCGACCGGCGATTCAGGAACGTCTCGTTCGATCTGCACCGGGGTGAAATTCTCGGAATCGGCGGCTTGCAGGGGCAGGGGCAACACGATCTTCTCGAAGCGCTTTTCGGGCAGCACTCGCCCACCGGCGAGATTGAGCTCGGTGGCAGGCCGGTGTCGATCGGCAGCGAGCGCGATGCGATTTCCCGCGGCATCGCCTACGTGCCGGAGGATCGCAAGACCGAGGGGCTGATCGTGCAGCTTTCGGTCGGCGAGAACCTTGTGCTCCCGAGCCTGCCGCGCCTGAGCCGCGGCGGCGTGCTGGCCGGTGGCGAGCAGCGGTTGGTGGACGAGCTGATCCAGCGCATGGATGTGCGCCTGCGCTCGCCGCGGCAGGCGCTGGCGCGCCTGAGTGGAGGGAACCAGCAGAAGGTCGCGATCGCCAAGTGGCTGCCGCTCGCGCCGAACATCTACCTGCTGGCCGAGCCGACCCGTGGCATCGACGTCGGCACGAAGCAGGAGATCTACCGCCTGATGCGGGAGCTGACTGCCGCCGGGGCATCGATTCTCCTGATCTCCTCGGATACGATCGAGCTGGTGGGGCTGTGCGACCGGGTGCTCGTGATGTACGAGCGGCAGCCGGTGACAATGCTCAGTGGCGACGAGGTGACCGAAGCGAATGTCGTTCACGCGTCGGTCGCCGGCATCGAGCCGGGAGGTCGCTCCGCGGAACACGAGGAGTCAGATCGAGCAGCACCATCGGAACCCGCGGCACGACGCGAGCGGACGGCGCCATCCGGCCTGTTCGCGGGCCTGCCGCGAGAATGGCGCGATGTCGCCCCGGTGTACACGATCGCGCTGCTCTTCGGATTGATCTACCTTGTCTCCGTACGCGATACGTTTTCACTCGGTACCATCAACAATCTTTCGGCCTACCTGTTCCCGCTCTTCCTCGTCGCGCTCGGCCAGTCCGTCATCATGCTCACCGGGGGGATCGACCTTTCGGTCGGCGCCATGGTGAGCCTGGCGACGGTTCTCGCCGCAACGCGCATGACCGACAGTATCGGCTCGATAGCCCTCGGGATTTTGATCGTGAGTGCGGTGGGGGCGGCGATCGGTGTGTTCACCGGCGGGCTGGTCTCGCTGGCGCGAATCCCGGCGATCATCGTGACCCTCGCGACCTCATTTCTCTGGTCTGGCCTGGCGCTTTTCGTGCTGTCCACGCCGGGCGGCCATCTCCCCGCGCGTTTCGCCGATGCCTTCACCGGGCGTCTTGGCGGCGTGGTCCCCGTCACCTTGCTTGTCCTCGCAGTCGTGATGCTGATCTGGAGCGCGATCCGGAACTCGGTGCTTGGGTTGCACATCTATGCGGTCGGAGATAACCCGCACGGGGCCTTCATCTCGGGTGTCAACGTCCACCGGGCTCGTATCGGGGCCTACGCCATCGCCGGGGTGATGGTCATGATCGGCGGGTTGGGGCTCGCGGCCTACGCGGAGACCGGCGATCCGTTGATTGGCGCCACGTATACGCTGGCGTCGATCGCGGCGGCGGTACTCGGCGGCATCAGCTTCTTCGGCGGTCAGGGGCACCTGCGCGGCACCATCGCCGGCACGCTCATTCTGGGCCTGTTGATCCAGATTCTCTTCCTGTCGGGACTCTCTCCCTCGTGGCAGCGCGTGATCCAGGGCACGGTCCTGATCGTCGCCCTTGGCATCAAGGTGGCCGCGTCCTCGCGATTCAGGCTGGGTGATTGATCATGGCGACATCGAGCCACGCTTACACGCACCAATCGCGCTGGCTGAGCCGGCTTCGCCGGACAGACCCGGTCGTCCTCACGGCGGCCGTGCTGGCGGCGGTCTGGATCTACAGCCTGATGCGCGTCGAAGGGTACCGGACCCTCGATTACAACCTGTTCACGCTCCGCGTGACGGCGTTCCTCGTCATCGTCGCCGCCGGTCAGACGATGGTGGTCCTGACGGGCGGGATCGACATCTCGGTGGCGGGAACGATCGGGCTGGCGGGCGTGGTCGGCGGCGTGCTCATCACCAATGTTGGCGAGGTAGGGGGAATCCTGCTCACCCTGCTGATCGCGATGGGAGTTGGGCTGATCAACGGACTCGGCGCCGTCGTGCTTCGGTTGCCGCCGCTCGTGATGACCCTCGCGACCTTGAGCATCATCCAGGGCGGGTTGCTGATCTACAACGCGGGCAACCCCGTGAGCGGAAACTCGCAGATCCTTACTCGGCTCGCCAATGACTCGGCGTGGCGGATCCCGATGCCGGTTGTCGTGGCGGCGGTCGTGATCGTGACGGGGGTGTTCCTGCTCCGGCGCACCACCTATGGGCGCGGCGTGTATGCGGTGGGCAACAACCCTCGCGCGGCGGCGCTTTCCGGCGTGCCAGTCGCGCTCGTCCAGATCTCCACCTACATCCTGAGCAGCCTGTGTGCCGGCATCACCGGATTGCTGCTGCTGGGCTGGACCGGTTACAGCTATCTCAACATGGGCGATCCGTACCTGTTGACCTCCATCGCCGCCGTAGTCGTCGGTGGTACATCGATTCTCGGGGGTCGGGGGACGCTCATCGGCACGGTGCTCGGCGCCTTGCTGCTGAACATCCTGGTGAACATTCTCGTCGTCGAACAGATTCCGGAGGCCGGGCGCATCATGGTGCAGGGCGCGCTCATCCTGTTGTTGCTGATCGTGTATTCCGTCACCGAGCAAACGAGCTGACTGAGTGAGTTGAGGGACAGTCTGATGCAAGCGGGCATGTTTACCTATGCGTGGGATCTCGAGGTCGAGGGATACGATCGGGGCGTGGGCAAGATGGCTGCCAACGGCGTCACCCACATCAACCTGGCGACCGCCTATCACGCCGGCAAGTTTCTCCTGCCTCGCAACGCGCGGCATCGGACCTACTTCCCCGAAGATGGGTCGATCTACTTCCGCCCCGACCTCTCGCGCTATGGCCGCATCCGCCCTCGCCTCAACTCGCTCGTCACCCACACCACCGATCCCGTCACCCGCCTGACCGAGGCGGCCGACCGGCACGGGGTGGGCTACGTCGCGTGGGTCGTGCTGATGCACAATACCTGGCTCGGCTCGCGCTACCCGGACGCCACGATGCATACCGCCTTCGGCGACCCGGTGCTCCACAGCCTCAGCCCGGCGCATCCCGATGTCCGTGAGTACATCCTGGCGTTGATCGGCGATCTCGTCTCTCGGCACGATGTCGCCGCCCTCGCATTGGAGTCGCCAGGGTACATGACCTACACCCACGGCTGGCACCATGAATTCGGTGGTATCGCGCTCGACCCGGTGCAGGAACAGCTGATGGGGACGTCGTTCAGTCCCTTCGAGGTGGCAGCCGCCAGTGCCGAGGGGATCGACGCGGTCCGCGTGCGCGATGCCGTCGCCAGCCTGCTCGACCGCTCCTGGAACGAGGGATTCCCGCTGGTCAGTGGTGAGGCGATCCATCCGGACGCCGGAGCGGTGCTAGCGGATGCCGAGTTCGTCGCCTACCAGCGCTGGCTCGACGCCCGGGTTGTATCGCTGGCCGAAGAGATTCGCGATCTTGTCAGGTCGGCGAGTCCCGGCACCGCCCTGCGTCACTTCTCCGCGCTGGACGGCCGCGAGGCCAATGCTGACCTGCTCGCGACCGGCGACGGCATTCTGGCCGGCTACGCCGCCAGCGACGAAGACGCTCGCGCCCGCGCCGAGGCGACTCGCCGGCATGACCGGGAGGTGATCGGCATGGTCCGCGCGCTGCCGCCCGACACCACCGAGCCGGGGCAGATCGCGCGGCGTGTCGAGGCGTGGCGCTCGGCCGGCGCCGATGCCGTCGATACCTACAACTACGGCTTCATGCCTCGCTGGGCCCTCCGCGAGCTCTACGACGCGCTTCGTTAACAGCGAATCGATCCGACACGTGAATGGTGACCGGTGCGCAGGGGCCAGTTGGCGTGCCGCTCCGCCGTGCGATGCGCATCGACTCGTGAACCCGGCACAGTTTGTGCGTACTCCGTCCGCAAAGGGTCGTGGGTGGCGGATCACCGCGATCGCGACACGCGCACGAAAATGGGACGGAGCGAGGATCGATGCGGATACCGGGTCTCGGCGACTTGAGCGTGATGGAAGTCGGCAAGCGCGCCGTCAAGGACTTCCAGGACAACGACATGAGCACGTACGCGGCGGCGCTGACGTACCGGTTTCTGCTCGCGTTGTTTCCCTTCGTGATCTTCCTGCTCACCCTGCTCGAAGCGCTCAACCTCGAGCGGTTCTTCACCTGGCTGCTCGAGCAGGCGCAGACGGCGCTGGCTGCCGACGCCTACTCGCAGGTCGAAACCATCATCAGCCAGATTCGTGGCGGTGCCAGCGGCGGGCTGCTTTCCTTCGGTCTGCTTGCCGCCCTCTGGTCGGCCTCGTCCGGCGTCCGATCGACGATGAAGGCGCTCAACGTCGCCTATGATGTCGAGGAGGAGCGCACGCTCTGGAAACAGTACCTGATGTCGTTGCTCTTCACCGTCGGCCTCGCGGCGCTCATCATCGCTTCGGTGGCGCTGATGCTGTTCGGTCCGCAGTCGATGGAGTGGATTGCCGATCAGGCCGGTCTCGGGGACCTCTTCGTCACCATCTGGAACTGGCTGCGCATCCCCGCCGCGATCCTGCTGATGATGCTGGTCGTGGCACTTGTCTACTATTTCTTCCCGAATGTCGATCAGCCCTTCCGGCTCGTTTCGCCGGGGTCGGTGATCGCGGTGGTGGCATGGCTGATTGCCACGGTCGGATTCTCGATCTACGTCTCCAACTTCGGGAACTACAATGCCACCTACGGCAGCCTCGGCGGCATCATCGTGCTGATGTTCTACTTCTTCATCTCGGCAGCGACGCTGCTGTTCGGGGCCGAAGTCAACGCCGTGCTCTTCAAGGCAAAGGTCGCCGGGCCGGAGGACAATGTCGACGAGGCCGAACGGCAGGAGACCCGCAGGGACGTCGAGGCCGACGCCCAATAGTCGGAATCTCCCGCGGTCCTGACGCGTATCTGCCCCGTTGCGGCTATGATGCTCCGGTGCACCGACGATCCGCCCCATCACCGGACCTTGCATGAGCTCGACGCGCAACCTCGCCTTCCAGACTCTGCGGCACCGGGATTTTCGGTTGCTGTGGGCGGCCGACTCGATCGCGATGCTCGGCACGCAGATGCAGCGCCTCGCCATCATCTGGCAGGTCTATGTCCTCACCGAGGACCCCTTCCAGCTCGGCCTGCTCGCGCTCTTCCGGTTCGCTCCGGTCGCGATCTTCGGCATCGTTGGCGGCGTCGTCGCCGATCAGCACGACCGCCGGCAGGTGCTGATCTGGGCGCATGTCGGGCTCTTCCTCACCTCCGGCGGCCTCGCCGCGGCGACCTTCGCCGACGTTGCCAGCCTGTGGCTGCTCTACCTCGTCACCTTCGTCTCGTCGATGTTCAACTCCCTCGCCGGTCCGGCTCGTCAGGCGCTCATCCCGTCGCTGGTCGAGCGCCGCGAGATCGCCGGCGCCACCACCATCGTCAACCTGGCGATGCAGACCGCCGGCATCATCGGACCTGCCCTCGGCGGCGTGGTGATCGCGTCGGTCGGGGTCGGCGCGACTTACCTGTGGAATGCGCTCTCGTTCGTGGTGGTGATCGTCGCCGCGATCCTGATGCGGGTGCGCGTCGCGCCGATGCCGATCACGACCCGGGGGCTGCGGGCGGCGAAGGAGGGGTTCGCCTTCCTCTTCGCCACACCGATCCTGCTGGCGGTGATGGGCCTCGATTTCGCGGCGACCTTCTTCGGCACCAACACGACGCTGATGCCGATCTTCGCCGAGGAGATCCTGAACATCGGCGCCGAGGGGATGGGCCTGTTGCTCAGCTCGATCGCGGCGGGCGCGGTGATTGGCAGCCTTGTGATGAGCGTGCTGCCGGTGCCGCAGCGGCCAGGACGGGCGATCATCCTCGCGATCATCGGCTACGGCGTGTGCACGGTCGGGTTCGGGCTCAGCCAAAACGTGGTGCTGGCCATCGTCTTCCTTGCCGGTTCGGGTGCGACCGACTCGATCAGCATGGCGATGCGCGCCGCGATCCGAAACCTGGTCACGCCCGACGAGTACCGGGGGCGCATCGCGGCGGCGCACTCGACCTTCGCGATGGGTGGCCCGCAACTTGGCGAGTTCCGCGCTGGCGCGATGGCCGCCGCCTTCGGCACTCCTGCCTCGGTCGCAATCGGCGGCGTGCTGACGATTCTCTCCTGCCTCGTCGCGGTGCGGATGGTGCCGCCCCTGACGCGCTATGACAGCAGCGAGTGGTCGGACGATCGACCGGCTCCTGCCACGCATCCGGCGGGTGAGGGTACAGGGAGCCCGCTGGCGACAGGATCGGGGGAACCATCGCGCGGGGTGGGCCGTCGGTGATACCGGGAGCTTGCCCGTCGTGGATCGCCGATGATCCGACAAGCGCAGCAGTTCCCCCGGAGCGTGCGAATCACCCGGTGGCGGCGAGCGAGCTGTCGATGGGCAAGGTGATGCGGACGGTGGTGCCCTCGCCGGGGGTCGATTCGATTTCGATCGACCCGCCGTGCGCTTCGACGAGGTTCCGCGCAATTGTCAGGCCCAGCCCGACTCCGCGCGCGTTCGATGCCTCACCTGGTACCCGGTAGAAGCGCTCGAAGACGTGCGGGAGCGCATCGGATGCGATGCCGTGTCCGCGATCGCCCACCGAAATCTCCACGTGATCGGTGTCCGGGGTCAGCGTCACGTCGATCGGGCCGGTTGGCGCGTACTTCACGGCGTTGCTGAGCACATTGTTGAGTGTCTGCTCGATCTTGACGATATCCCATGTGCCCACGACACATTCGTCCGGCGCGTGCAGCGTGATCCGTTCGCTCGGCATCAGCGCCTGGGTTCGGTCGATGATCGTCCGAAGCAGTGCGGAGAGATTGAACGGGGCGAAGGTCACGTCCT
>CBFGRG010000083.1:0-9469 GCA_965651105.1 uncultured bacterium
GCGCGACCGCTGCCGACGGCAGAAGCGTGCCCGGGGTCCAATGTCGATGCGGCCGCGTTCGCGGCCGAGCGCTTCGCGCGGGGATCCCCGCGGCAAGCTCGGGGTGACGTTGAGTTGCGGCACGCTTGCTTTTGTCGGCCACGGATCTACGTCCCCCTCGCCATTCTTGGTCGCAAATCCCGGCCATCCAGCACCGCCGCCAGGGCCGCGCTGATCACCAGGTCGTCGTGCCCCTCTCGTTCCGGCACCGACCAGCGCAGCAGGTTTCCCGGTCCCGGCAGCACCTCGAACGCCGTGGCTCGCAACTGCGCGCGGAACTCCCGCGTCACCATCGCCTCGGGGCCGTGCTCCTCGCTGTCGTCGCGGTAGTCCAGGAATCGACCCGAATCGATCATCCCGACGAAGTCCCAACCGAGCCGGCTTTTGCTCTGGGCGGTGAAGGTGAACCGGATCACCTCGATCGCCGGCAGCGATCCTCGTCGCGCCAGCGAGCTTTCCAGAAACGACGCCAGACCCGCACCGATACCGGTCGCGTCGATCACCACCTGCCGCGCGTTCCACACTCGTCGGGCAAGGTCGACAAGGACGTCGTGCAACTCGCGGTGCGGCGTCCCGGTCCACTGCTGCCGATCGACGACCCGATACACCGCGCGGCCATCCCCGCGCGATTCGGCATCGATCTCGACCACCGTCAACGCGGTGCTGTCACGCCGACGGTTCGAGTCGTACGCGAGCGGCCCACTGCCGGCTTCCTCCTCGCCGGCGACGTCGATCAGGAGTGCATAGTGGCGTCCGGGGATGCCGCGTGCCAGACGCGGGTGCTCGCCTTCCATCCGGGCGATGCGGGACTCCGGGAAGAGTCCGGCATCGGCATCGAGCTCTCGCAACTCATACTCGGTGCGAATGAACGGGTGCGCTGGCCCGAGCTGGGCCATGCGCGCCCGCACGCGTGCGCCGTAGGCCGGCACGTCGTTGGCAACGACAGGCCACGGAACCTTCCACAGCCGCTGGATGCCATCCCGGGATTCCATCTGGTGCAGGTGGCGCATCTGCCGCGCCAGCAGCGTTTGCGCGCTCCAGACGGTCCCCATGAACAGCGTCGTCGCGTTGGTGCTTGCCGCCATCGGGTCGAAGACGGCGTCCCACGTGTCCGGGTCGATATCCTGCGCCTCGTTTGCGACCAGCAACAGGTCGGCGGTCTGGCCGCGAGCGTTCGCGCCCGGTGCCGCGGAGACGAACGTCGCCCGGGCCGCACCGACGGCGATCGACGCGTCGTTGGCCGTTGCCAGCGACGCGAGCAGGGGGCTCGACTGCAACCGGCGCCAGAGACGGTCGCGGCTGATGCGCGCCTGCGGTCGGTGGGTGGGCGCGGCCACGACAATGTCTCCGCCCTGCCGCGAGTGGCGCACCAGGAGCGCCGCCAGTACCTGTGCCAGCAGCTCGTCCTTGCCGCTCTGACGGCTGAAGACGATGCCGAGCTGGTCGCCGGTGCGGCGGCACGCCCGGTCGAAGATCGCCTGCGCGGGCGCCGCCTGGTAGGGGCGCAGCTCCCACCGGGGCAGGAACAGGCGTGAGAAGGCGGCGACATCGGTCAGCGCCCGGCGCAGGGTGGGGGAGGCCGTCACAGGTGCAGCACCCGGACCAGCAGGTCGAGCAGGATGCCGCCGATCAGGGCGAAGAAGAGCGTGTTGAGGCGGCTCTTGATCTCGCGCAAGTCGTCGGCGAGGCTGTCGACCATTTGTCGGGTGACGACCTCGTAGGTGGAGGCGGGCCCAGTGTCGATGCCGCCAGCGGAGTCGGCGGGGTGGTCGCGACTCCGCGTCTCGTGGGTGGGTCGGGACCGCAGCAGCCGGATTTGCGCGCGCAGCGCCGCGGCCGCCCGGTCGGACCCGTCGCGGGTGTCCGTCATGGGATGCTCCTTTCATGAATGATGTGCAGGAATGTTGCGCCCGTGGTGATGCGGCAGGACGTCCCCGGCACGACGAGCGCGTCAACTTACCCTTCGTCCAGCTCGGCCAGGATTTGCGTCAGCGCGCTCGTCAGCCCCTCGGCGGACTCCCCGCCGATCGCCCGGCCCGTGCGCGCCGCCTGCATCGCCGCCGTCACGACTCGTGTCACACTCGACGCCAGCTTCGCCGGGTCGTTCTCCTCGGCCAGCAACTTCGCCATCACGAACCGCAGCGCGCCGATCTCGTCGTCCGGTCCGCGCTCCCTCATCGCCTGTGCTGCCTGCGCGATCACCCTGCCTACGTTCTCGTCGAACAACGCCGCGTACTCGCCCTGCTCCAGCCGTTCCAGAAACTCCAGCCGGCGCTCCGCGGCCGGGTCGGGTCGATCGCTTTCCTCGGTACGCTCTTCGTGCTTCGGACAATGGACTGCCCCGGCGCGGACGTAGCGACCGCACCGGGATGCCCGGCAACGGTTGGTGGTCATGTTGGGGCCGCTCCTCGCGAAGACGAAAATAGAACACATGTTCTATACATACGATCGCATCGAGCGACCCCATTTGCGCCACATTCGCATCAAATTGCTCGGTGGACCGTCACGACGGGTGCCGGAGACGCCTAGACGAGGCCCTTCCGGAGCGCAATCGTCGTGGCAGCGGTGCGATTGCTCGCGTCGAGCTTGGCGAGGATCGAGCCGACGTGCTGGGCCGCTGTTCGGCGCGACAGGTGAAGCGCTTCCGCGATCTCGTCGTTCGATGCGCCGTCGGCCATCAGTCGCAGCACCTCTCGCTCGCGAGGGCTCAGGCCGAATTGCTCGGAGTGCTCGCCCCGTCCCGAAACCGAGGGGTGATCGGCGGGATCGAGCAGGTCCTCGGCCTCGGCCAGCGCCGCCTGGAGGGAGAGCTTCGCTCCGCTATCCCGTTCCCTCTCGCCTCGCGCTGGCGGCAGGGCTT
This sequence comes from uncultured bacterium, assembly GCA_965651105.1. Lineage (GTDB taxonomy): Bacteria > Chloroflexota > Chloroflexia > Thermomicrobiales > UBA6265 > JACCVC01. Next base: position 2,900 of record CBFGRG010000083.1, read on the forward strand.
GCAGCGCCTTGTCCTGCGCCTGTGCGTATATCTCGCGCTCGGGCAGCGCCTTGATGAGGCCAAGCTCCGCGCCGAGCGTGTCGCACGCCGCGAACAGGCGCGTCGCGGCGGCCCAACTGTGCTGGGCGGTCGCCAGTACCGCGACCCGCTGGATCGCGTCCACCGTCCGCTCGGGCGACCCAAGATGGCGGTAGAGCGCCAGCGCCTCCCGGAGCGCGCCGGTCGCGCCGTCGACATCCCCCGACCATGCACGCACCAATCCGAGGTATGACAGCGAGGCGGCGGTGCTCCATGGGTCGCCCGTTTGCCCGCTCCGTGCGAGTGCGTCTTCGAACAGGGCGACCGCACGCGACAGGTCACCCTCGCCTACCGCGACGACGCCAAGGTGATAGTGGGTGATCGCCACGTTGACGTCGTCTCCGAGCTGCGTGAAAAGCGCGTTCGCCTCAGCGAAGGCCTCCGCGGCGCCGTCGTAGTGTCCGATGTCCTCGGCGATATTGCCGAGCCCGGTGAGGGCGTAGGCCGCGCCGGAGAGGTCGCCGCCGGCACGCAGGAGGTCGAGTCCGTCGATCAGAACCTCGCGAGCGCGTTCCGGCTCGCCGGAGAAGTGCAGGATCATCCCCAGTCCGAGCAGCAACTTGCCGTGAATCAGGTCGGGCAGGCCGGATCTCGCCAGGGCACGCTTGAGCCATGCGCGCGCTTCGACCAGATGGCCGCGGTAGTACCAGAACAGCCACAACGCGCCGGCGATCCGGCCACCCCTCGCGAAGCGGTCGAGGTCGGCGTCGTCGCGCAACGTCCACGCCAGGGCGGCACGAAAGTTGGCGTGATCGCGCTCGAGCAGGTCGAGCCAGGCCGGCACGACTTCGCGGACCATGTGCGATTCGCCCTCCAGCGCGAGATCGACGAAGTGCGCCGCGTGGGCATCGCGTACCGCGGATTCCTCATCGCTGGCGGATAGCCGTTCCAGGGCCAGCTCGCGGATCGCGCCGGCGATGTCGATCCGGGGCTCCTCGTCGTCGGCGGTTTCGACCGGCGTCACCAGGTTGTGATCGACCAGCGCCGAGACAAGATCGACAACAGCATCGCCCGCATCCGCACCGTCCAGCGAGCCGGCGACGGCCGAGATCGCGCCGAGTGATGCCCCGCCCTCGAACACCGCCAGGCGTCGGAACATCCGCTGCTCCTCGGGCGAAAGCAGCTCGTGGCTCCACGAGATCGCCTCGCGCATCGTCCGGTGTCGCTGCGGGGCGTCGATCGGCCCGCCGGTGAGGACCTCCAGCCGGCGTTCGAGCCGCCGGGCGAGCTCCTGCGGCGACAGCACGCGGCACCGCGCCGCCGCCAGCTCGATCGCCAGCGGCAGCCCGCCCAATTGGTGGCAGATGCTCGCGATAGCTTCGGCGTTGCGCTCGTTCAGTCCAAATGCGGGGTCGATCGCCTGTGCTCGCGAGACGAACAGTCGCACGCTGCTCATCGCCGCCAGGTGTTCCAGTGGCGGAAGCGAGACGGGATTTGGTGTTTCCAGGGGCTCGACCGCGACCACGTGCTCGCCGGAGAGCCCGATCCGGGTACGGCTCGTCGCGAGCGCTGTCAGGCGCGGGTAGGCGCCGAGGAGGTCGATCACCACCGGGGTTCCCGGCAGCAGGTGCTCGACGCTGTCCAGCACCAGCAGCAGGTCGCGGTCGCGCAAAGCATCGTCGAGCGCGCGGTCCATGGGCTGGCTTCCGGTCGGTGTTACGCCGATTGCCTGGAGGATCGCGAGCGGGATCAGGGCCGGATCGGCTACCGGGGCCAGCGGTACCATCGCGGCTTCACCGGCGAAACTGCGTGCCAGGGCCAGTGCGAGGCGAGTCTTGCCGATGCCGCCGGCGCCGGTGAGCGTCACCAGCCGGACGGATGGCCTGGCAAGGAGCTCGGCAAGCTCGGCCACGGGCCGCTCCTGGCCAACGAGTGTCGTCGGTGGGAAGGGCAAATCCGGCACACGCGGCCGCCCGCCCTGGTGTAGCCGGTTGTCCCCGTTTGGTTGCACAGAGGTATGGTGGCGGTCGCCCATGGCGATCCCTCCCGCCTGGCGCTCCAAAGCATGTGCGACACCAGTATAGGGGGCGTGCATTCATTCGGGGAATGCGGCGCTGGTTCATCAGCCTCACGTCGCGTCATATGGGCGGTGACGGTGTCGACGTGGGGAGCCAGCAGCGGGATCATCCCGCCGCGTCCGGCGTGCCCAGCAAGCCGGCGATGAGCTGGTCGCGCGACGATTCGAGCTGTGCCAGCAGCTCGGGCGTGACCCAGCTCTCGGGCAACGCCGCCTGCGGGGCGAAGTCGACGCACTGCGTCGCCACTCCCCAGGCCAGCGTCAGATCGGGTTCAGGGTCGGGGCCGTGGATGGTCGCGTGCCCCTCCACGAGGCCCGCCGTGAAGGCGTCCACCGCCGTCACGATCTCCCGCGGTACATCAGGCAGCATCCCGATCAACCGCAGGATCGCCCGGCTGCGGCCGAGGTCGATGTGAGGTGGCCCGGGCAGTGTGTTGGTCCAGTCGATGATCCCGGTAACATCGGCGCCGTCGATCATCACGTTTTCGGGGTGGAAATCCAGGTGCAGCAGGCGGTCCGCGTGCGGCAGCGCCGCGAGCCGGCCGCGCAGCGGCGCCAGAGACGTCCCCGCCCGATCGAGCCACTGGTCCGGCGGTGCCAGCCCTTCCGGCGCCGGCAGACGATTGATCTCGCCCAGCAGCTCGCCCAGTTTCCTGCCCGGGGCCGTCGCCTGATCCGGATGCGCCTGCAGCGCCGCCGCAACCGTCGTGCCGGGAACCAGTGTGGTCAGCATCGCGGGCCGGTTGCCAATCGTGCCGGTCCGGATCACGGCGGGCACCGGCAGGCCGGCGGTCATGACGGCTTGCATCGCCAGTACTTCGCGGTCGCGCCACTGGGCGTTTTCCGCCGGAAAGACGCGCAGCACGAATTCGGCCGATCCGGCGCTGGAAATGCGCCAGAGCATCGTGCTGCCCAGGCCGGGCGTCATCGACGCGATCTCGGCGTCGGCGGGGAAGCCCGATCGTGCCAGCCACTCCCGAATGTGTGCCTCCATCGCCGCTCCTCTCACCGTTCTCGTGCGTGTACGCAAGCGCCCCGAATTTCGACTTTCGCTGTTATTAAGTCAATCAGGCCTATGTCGAGGCGAAACCGATTCTGTCAGGCCGTTGCATGGTCAGAAAGCGTGGTGGTAGTGACGAATCGTTCATTTCTGGTGAACACGTCATCATATCTGGTAGGATACCCCGCGTTCCGGGCACCTATTGCGTGCCCGTGGCGACCGGGCCGGCACCTCTCGCGCCCGGGATGGATATTCGCACCGGGCAACCGGTGTACGGAGGGAAACGCACATGCGAAAGATCCTTGCGATTCTCGGCGCGATGCTCCTGATGAGCGTCTCCGCCATCGGCGCGCTGGCGCAGGACGCCACCCCGGCGGCCGGCATCGACGCGGGGAACACCGGCGACCCTGCTGTCGGCGATACCGTCACCTACATCGACGAAAGCGGCAACCCGGTCGCCACCATCTCGGTCGACAATGTCGAGCGTGGCTGGCAGGACTTTGACGAGTACTACGAGCCGGATGCCGGCATGGAATACGTCGCGCTGACCCTCACGGTCAACAGCGAAGTCGGTCGCGGCACGCTCGAGGTGAGCGACTACGACTTCTCGCTGCAGGATTCGGATGGATTCCTGTGGGGCACGGCGTTCGTCAACGCGGCCGATGGTGTCGAGATCGCTCCACTCGACGATAACCTCAACCTCGGCGCCGGCGAGTCCGAGACCTTCCTCGTGGTCTTCGAGGTCCTCGAGGGCCAGCAGCTGACCCACGTGTTCTGGCAGCCGGACAGCGGCCGCCTGCTCACCCTGGCGATGCTCGAGGGCGTCTAGCCTTCGGTCGCACCGCGACGCAAACGAGCCGCTCCCGCGCCATGCTCCGGCGAGGGGGCGGTATCGTGCCTGACGGTTGGAGCGCCATCGTGGCCAGCGCGCGGTTATCCGGTCACAACCTCCGCGTCCCGGATCGATGCCGCCAGCGCGTTCAGGATCGGTGTCAGGCTCCCGAAGCTGGGGACATACTCGATCGTCCACGTGCCGATCTGTCCGGCTTGCGCCGCGGGCATGAGTGAGAAGAGCGGCTGCTCCAGCACTTCCTCGTTCGTGAGGGCATACCCCCGGTCGTCATTCAGGTAGAGGTCCACGGGATAGTTGATGATCTCTTCCCAGCTCACCTCCTGCCAGAGACCGCTCATGGCCGCTCCCGGCGTGTCGGGCACGAGGATGTTGACCCCGAGCTCGAGGAAGGTGCGCAGGTCGGACGCCGATTCGGGATTCCCGATCCAGACGGATTCCGGCGTTGCGGACATGGCCATCACCGTGAGATCCGGCTTTTCGGCGGCCGCGGCGCGGAGGTCCTCCCGAGCCGCCTCGAACGCGTCGCGATCGCTGACAATCTGCGGGGCGGTGAGATCGGCGCCCAGGGCCGCGGCCAGCTCTTCGAACCGCTGCAGCGCGTGCTCGACAGGTACGACTACCGCGAGGAGGCTCAGTGTGGGGGCGATGTCCGTGAAGCCGGGCCACGACGTTTCGTCGAACCCGGCGAAATCGTTCGGGTTGCTGGCGTCCCATGCCTGGCTGATGGAAATATCCGGGTCGATCTCCAGAATGGCCTCGATATCGGGCTCGCCGGCGGAGAGGTCGAGGAATGGAACGTCGGCGAGCTCGTCCGGTATCTCGAAGACACCCTCATACCCCACCAGGCCAACCGGCTTGATCCCCAGCTCCCACAATGCCAGACCGGCGCCGGCATCGGCGAAGATCCGAGTTGGCATTTCGGGAAGATGAACGGTGCGGCCCCGGTCATCGGTGAATGCCCACGATCCGTCTGGTTGTGTCCCGTTCGCGGCCGGAGTCGCCTCCTGTGCCTGTGTCGTGGAAAGGCCGTGCGCGACAGCCAGCATGGCCGGCAGGGCGGAAACAAACGTGCGACGATGCATCGACACTGATCTCCTCGGGAATCTGCGGCAGCGTACAAACCTGACCAATTTGGTCGGAATACGAGCCGTAGTGTACCGGGCATCGTGGTGATGTGTCTACGCCGAGTTGGGGTGATCGTCCGTTGATGAGCGAGCCAACCTGCCCGAAGCTGGCGGTCAGGGCCGCTCCGGCTCGTCGGGTGCTGGCTTCGTGCCGCTGTGGATCGCGACCGTGCCGAAGCCCAGCATCTGGTAGCGCACGTCCTCGAAGCCGGCTTCCTGCATCATGTCGGCCAGCTCGTGCGCGGGCGGAAACGCCTCCACCGAGCTCGGCAGGTACCGGTACGCCGTCAGGCTGCCGCTCAGCACGCCGCCCACCAGCGGTACGACCTTTTCGAAGTAGAACCGGAACGGCGGTCCCAGGATCGGCCGCTTGAACGGCGTCATCTCCAGCACGATCGCCTGGCCGCCCGGCCGCAGCACCCGGTGCATCTCTCGCAACGCGGCGTCGTAGTCGACCATGTTGCGCAACCCGAACCCGACCGTCACCGCGTCGAACGAGGCGTCGTCGAACGGCAGGTCGAGCGCGTCGGCGATCTGAAAACGCACATCCGGACCGTGTTTCGGGGCCTTCTTCTTCGCCGCCTCGATCATCTCCTCGGAGAAGTCGGTGCCGATCACGCGTTTCGCGCCTGCCTGGCGGATCGCGAAGGCGAGGTCGCCAGTGCCGGTGGCGATGTCGAGGGCATCGTCCCCGCAACTGGCCGCCTGCCGGGCGACGATGTTGCGCCAGGCGACATCGCGCCCGCCGGTCATCACCCGGTTCATCAGGTCGTAGCGCGGCACGATGCGGTTGAACATCTGCCGCACCTTGTCGCCGCTCTGGATCGCGCCGCGCCGCGTCGTTGCGGCCGCGCGTTCCGCGCTCGAATCGTGTTCCTGCGTCGGATCCGTCATCGTGCCTGTGTTCCTCGCGTGCGCTCGGGTAATGGCGTCTCGCGGGCATCGTGGCGATGTCCCGGATGTCCAGCATCGCTCCCTGATCGCTACCCCGACAGGATCAGTGCCGCTGCCAGCAACGCGCTGTGAATCAGCAGGGCTCGCCCCGTCGCCGCCAGCGTCGCGTTCAGGGCCCGTCCCTGGTTGATGTGAATCTGTCGCCAAAGCGACCACAGCAGCGGCCAGCTTGCCACCGTCAGTATCCACCACCAGTCGAGCCAGCCGGAAATCCAGTAGATGATCGGGCTCGCCGCTGCGATCACCAGCATCGCACCATATTCGAGCTGCGTTCGCTCGGCGCCGATCCGCACTGCCACCGTGCGCTTGCCGGCCACGGCGTCGGTCGGCAGGTCGCGCAGGTTGTTGACGATCAGGATGCCGACCGCGAGTGCTCCCGGTGGCACCGCCGCCGCCAGCGCGAGCGACGTCAGGTCGAGCGTCTGTACCCACGCCGTGCCCGTCACCGCGGCGAGTCCAAAGAAGAGGAAGACGAACACCTCGCCCAGCCCGAGGTAGCTGATCGGGAGCGGCCCGCCGGTGTAGGCCACCGCGCAGATCACCG
>CBFGRG010000084.1:0-9438 GCA_965651105.1 uncultured bacterium
GACCCGGAACCCCAGCCGGCCCATCAGGCGGGCAAAAATGTTCTGCGGAACGGTGGCTTGTCCGCTGAACGTCAGCGTAACCTCGGTCCGCCGCGGGTCCAGCGAGCGAAAGGCGAAGACCGTGACGTAGTGGACGCCGTGGTTGTCCGCCTCGACCGTGTAGCTGTGGAGCGGATCGGCCTGGGTGACGGTCATCTCCTCGGTCGCCTCCCGACGCATCATCAGGCGGGTCTCCCGCCAGCGAGTGCCGACACCAAACGCGTCACCACCGGCGAGCACCTCGACATCGGTGATCGCGGACATCGTCTCCGGCATGGACTTCAGGTCGGTCGCGACAGCCCAGACGGCTTCCACCGGGGCGTCGATGACGCGAGTCACGGAAACCGATGGGGCATAGGTGGAGGACATGGGGGAGGCTCGATTCTGTGGGTCGAGGACGGGGCCGATCGTTGGAGTCAGATTGTACGCGGCAGGGGAGGCGGGAACCAGCAACCTGGTCGCCCCCTCGAGGCGTCAGGCGTCCAGCCTCCCCACCACCGACGCCTACCGCACGGTCGACACGCCGCTTCGAACGCGCCCCAGGGCAGCGGCTCAGGTTCCGTTCGTGACCGCTGCTATACTGCCCGGCAGGGCTGTCCGCATGTGGCGGCCCTTTTTGGGCGGATTTGACATCCTCGGGGACCTCCGCACATCCACTATCATCGACAGGTACCGTCCTCATGAGTCAGCAGAGCTTCGCGCCGGGTGTGGAATCGATCTGGCAGGGACCGCTGCGGCCCGTCACGATCGGCTCGATCCTTGCGGTGACGATCGTCGCCTTCCAGGGTCTCGCCCAGGCGACCGTCGCACCCATCCTCGCCGACGACATCGGCGGCAAGGACCTTTACGGCTGGATCTTCAGCGCCTACATCATCCCCCAGATCATCGGCACCGTGCTGGGTGGCATCGAGGTCGACCGGCGCTCGCCGGCGGTGGTGTTCGGCACGTTCCTCGCCATTTTCGCCGCCGGCTGCATCCTAGCCGGCGCCGCCCCGTCGATCGGCTGGTTCTTCGCCGGCCGCGCGTTGCAGGGCTTCGGCGGTGGCGGGCTGTTCGCCGCTGTCTACGCCGTGATCACGCTCGCCTATCATGACCGCCTGCGCCCCGCGATGATGGCCGCGACATCCAGCGCGTGGATCATCCCATCGTTGATTGGCCCGGCCATCGCCGGGTTCATCGCCGAGACCTTCAGCTGGCGGTGGGTCTTCTTCGCGCTCATCCCCGTGCTGATGGCGGTCGCGCCGATGACGCTGCCCGCCTACCACAAGATGCACGCCGCCCGGGGCGAGCTGGAGATCAAAGCGGGCACGCGGGCGCGTCTCGCGCAGGCTGTCGTGCTGGCGCTGTCGACGGCGGCCTTCCTCGCCGGGCTGGAGCTGGAGCCGTGGTACCTCGCGCTGCCGGTCTGCGCGGCCGGTCTGGTCGGGCTCGCCACCATGCTGCGGCGACTGATGCCACCAGGATTCTTCACCGCGAAGCCGATGCTGGCCGGATCCATCGCGATTCGCGCGCTCTGCTTCGGCGCCTTCCTCGTCGCCGAGACCTACATGGTCTTTTCGCTCAAGGAGTTCGGCGGCGTTTCGGCGACCACGGCCGGGCTGGCGCTGACGGCGGGCTCGCTGAGCTGGTCCGCCGGGTCGCTGCTGCAGGCGCCGTGGGACCGGTGGACCGGCAGCGAGGGGCGGCCGATCCGCGTTTTGGTCGGGGTCGGCAGCATGATCATCGGTGTCGGCATCATGTTCGGCGTCCTCCTGACGACGCGGGACCTCACGCTCGGCGTCGCGATCCCGGCGTGGGTCGTGGCCGGTCTCGGCATCGGCCTGGCGTACCCGACCAGCTCGACGATCGCGCTGGCGCACGCCGCCCGGGGCGAGGAGGGGCGGGTGTCGTCGTCGACGCTGCTGGGCGACCTGTTCTCGGGGTCGCTGGCGATCGGCATCAGCGGCGTGCTGCTGGCGTTCGGGCTCAACGCTGGCTGGGGCAACCCGCGTGCGGCGACGCTGGCGATGACGCTCTCGATCGTGCTGCTGGCGCTGTCGCTGACGGCGACGCTGCGGATGGTGAAATCCGCCCCGGCCATCGCCCAGACAGCGGTGACCGAGCCTGCGGCGTAGGGGATCGAAGCAGCGTCCGCAGCACGCGTAGGGACCGGCCCTGTGCCGGTCCGAAGAGTGACGATCATGGCTGCCCGTCCATATAGAGGGGCGGTTGCACCGATTGGCATGCGTCCTGCGTTGGGCGGCGGTGATGGAATCGTCATTCACCCCGCCGAGGACCCGCATGCCAGCCGATACCGTGACCATCGCCGACCCCGAGGAATCCGCCCGCGAGGCGGGTCTTCGCTACATGCCCGACAACCGCCCCGGCATCACCCGCCGCGGCGCCGGCACGGGTTTCTCCTACCGCGATCCCGAGGGCGAACGCATCGTCGACAAACCCACGCTCGCCCGGATCAAGGCGCTCGCGATCCCGCCGGCGTGGACCGATGTCTGGATCTCGCCGTCACCCAATGGCCACATCCAGGCGACCGGACGCGATGCGAAGGGACGCAAGCAGTACCGCTATCACCCGAAGTGGCGCGAGATTCGCGATGCCAACAAGTATGAGCACGTGATTGCCTTCGGCGAGGCGCTGCCGGGCATCCGCGAGCGCGTCGAGGCCGACCTGCGGCGCCACGGGTTGCCGAGGGAGAAGGTCCTGGCGCTGATCGTCCGGTTGCTGGAGACAACGCTGATCCGCGTCGGCAACGACGAGTACGCGAAGCAAAACCGGTCCTACGGCCTGACAACGATGCGCGACCGCCACGCCGAGATCGACGGCTCGACGGTGACCTTCAGCTACAACGGCAAGGCCGGCATCGAGCACGAGGTCGACCTGCACGACCGGCGACTGGCAAGCATCGTCAAGCGCTGCCAGGAAGTGCCGGGGCAGGAGCTGTTCCAGTATCTCGACGAGGATGGCAACCGTCAGGATGTCACCTCGGGCGACGTCAACGCCTACCTCCGGGAGATCAGCGGCGAGGACTTCACCGCCAAGGATTTCCGCACCTGGGCCGGGACGAAGCTCGCCGCCGAGGCGCTGGCGGAGTTCGAGGAGTTCGACTCCGACGCGGCGGCGAAGAAGAACGTGGTCACGGCGATCGAGAGGGTCGCCAGCCGGCTGGGGAACACCACGGCGGTCTGCCGGAAGTGCTACGTCCACCCAGCGGTGATCGGCGCCTATCTCGACGGTGACACCGTCACCACGATCCGGGAGCGGGCAGAGAAGGAGCTGGCGACCAACCTGCACGACCTCGAGCCGGAGGAAGCCGCGGTGTTGATGCTTCTCCACGAACATCTCGACAACGCGACGAGCTGATTCGGCCGCAGGTTGAAGGTGCAGCACGGCGCGCGAAGCGGCAAGCGTGGTGCGAATGGCCAGCATCGAGCTGGCGGCCATCCGACGAGGCGCCCCCTCAATCGCCGGGGGCGGGGCGGGCGCGAAGTGTCCGCGCCTTCGCCTGGAGATCCTGGAAGTAATCCGTCTCGGTGATCTCCGCGACCTGCCGCGCCTCTCGACTACGGTCGATCTCGATCGTCAGCTCCTGCACCTGCGCCTTCAGCCGCTGCTCGCGCAACTGCACCTCGCGCGCCATGCTCTGGAAGACCTTCGCCAGGTGCCCGAGCTTGTCCCGCCGCTGGGCAACCTGATCCAGGGTGTCAGGCTCACACTCCCCTGCCTCGACGGATTCTGCCGCTTCCGTGAGCTGGACCACCGGCAGCGTCACCCAGCGAGCGATCAGCACCGACGCGACGACCCCGACGGCCAGCGCCGACACCGCCACCGCCATCGCGGCCCGCAGGTTTTCCCGCAGCGCCTCCTGCACGCGCACCGTCGGCAGCGACACCAGCACCGCGCCGGTCACGCGCTGGTCGGCATCGAAAATCGGCGACACCACCTGGAGCTCGGTGCCACGCTGCACCGTTGTCGGCTCGCCCGAGATGATCGCGCCGCGCTGCTCCGGCGTCACCTGCGTCCAGTCGGTCGCGAGATCGCCGGCGCCCGGAGGCACACTGAAGGCAACAGTCTGGAAGTTGTGGTCCACGATGCGAATACTGTTGATGTGGCCGCCGAGGACCACCTCGTCGGCGAGGCGCTCCGGCCCCATCGTCGCCGCGAGTTGATCGAGCAGGTCGGCGCTGGTGCCAAGCTCGATGATGCGTGGCTGGTCGACCCCCGCCACCCCGACGTACTTGAACACGCCGTCGTCGATCTCGCGCTTCTGCGCATCCTGGATGACGACCGTCTCCTCGCCGGTCAGCAACGGCCAGAAGGCGCTGGCCTGGGGCTGCTCCACAGGATCGGGGCTGAAGGTGAAGTCGATGTCCGTCTCGGTCGTCAGGTAAGCATGGCCGTTCTCATCGGTGACCCAAAACTCGGCCAGCACCGTTTGCTCGGTGATGTCCTGCAACATCGCGACGATCTCGTCCGGCGCCATCCCCGACGCCTCGGCGATGGCGATCAGGTGAGAGGTGATCGTCGCCCCGACGACCATCTGCTCGCCGATCGTCTCCTCCACCTGGCTCGGCACCTCGTTGGCGAAGCTGGCGCTGCGCGCCAGCATCCCGGCGATAATCTCGCCATCCGCCTTCGTCTGGTCCAGCAGTGCCTGTCGGGTGGTCCATGTCAACACGCTCACCGTGCCGACCACGGTGATGACCAGGAGGGTGGTGACCAACAACAGGATCCGGGTTTGTAACGACATGCTCAATCACCTTTTGCCGCGGCGGTGTCCGCGTCTGACGCGGCTGACAACAGGGAATCCAGGTCGACGCGCCCCCGGCGGGCGGGTCGGTCCGTCGAGACGGGGGCAGCCGGTGCGGACGGCTGGTCGAATTCAATCGCGAAGCCGCACGCGCCACTCGGGCGTGGCAGGAACGCCTCCCCGCCGGCAACCCGAAGGTCAACGACCCGCTCCTCGCCATCGCAGCTCAGCCGGACGCGCGCCGGCAGGCACTCGGTGTCGCCCTCCGGGGTGATCCGGTTGGCCCACACCTTCAGCCCGCGAGATTGGTCGGCAGGGAGCCCCGCAGTGATCTCGCGCAGACCGGCGAGATCCGGCAGGTCGATCGCGGCCGCGCTGACATGCTCGACGCCGGAATCCCGACGCACCTGCGCCTCGACTGCCACAGGGCAACCGCCGGACACAACCTCCATGCTCGCGGCGCCGTCAGGGCTCTTGTCATCCCGCACCATCACAACCGTGCGGTGATCGAGCGCGCCTCGGCGAATCGCCACGACGGTGACGAGCAGCACGATCGCACCGGCCACGATCGCGGCCACCCGCTCGCCGGGTCGCTCCCAGATCAGCAAGCCATGCAACAGGATGCCGATGAGGAAGAGTGCGTACACGGTCAGCGTCAACCACGGCTGGCCAAGCAATCGCGACACCGTGCCAGGCACAAGATCACCCTTGCGGCGGCTGGATTGAATCAGCAGGCAGGGGAAGATGCCGGCGAAAATGGGCACCGAGACGACTCCGGCGAAGCTCAGCAGCAGCGTGAACGACGCCCGCCCCGACAGGACGAGCCACTCGGTGGCGAGAAAGACCGCGACCAGCGGGGCATATTCGAGGATCACACGGCTGCGCGCGCTCAGGATGCCATCCGACGCGCGCTGGAGCCCCTCCCGAACCGCGGCGCCCGCCATCGCCCGACGTTGTGGCGACGGGTTCGCCGAGTCCATGCCGGGCAGGCCGTCGGGGACGTTCCGAGCCCGGCGTCGCGCCACCGTCGCCCGGTAGACGACCAACCGTCCCCGCCGGACCTCCCGCGCGTCGCCTCGCTGCACGAGACCCCGAAGCCGCTCGCGCATCTGCCGCTCATCTTCGCCGGCCCACGCGGCGGCGTCAGCCGGGCTTGCCTCGCCCTGGCGCAGCATCCAGCGCAGGAGCGCCGCGTCGGGGTCGCCATCCGCGTCCCCGTCATCGTCGAGAAGCCCGGCGAGGTCGACCCCTGTAGTCGCCAGCGTCCCTTCCACCTTCACGCGCATGTTCGAGGTGATCCGCAGGCGCGCCTGGTTCTCGTCGGCGTCGATGGTCTCCACGCGCAGGTCGAGCTCGTCCAGGGGGTCTTCCGGGAGGCGGGCGCACGCCTCCCTCGCCGACCACGGCGCGGCGCTCGTCATGGTGACGCGGAGGCTCTCGCCCGCGACCTGCGCGCGGAGCAGGAATCGTGGCTGACCGTCATTGGTCACGCCGAGGTAACTCAGGATGAGCCTCGTCTCCCGGTCGCCGGCACCGCCCCGTGGCGTGAGCACGACCTGGCCGTGGCGCCGTGGAAGCAGGACGACCGGCCGGGACTGCCGGGGCAGGCGCTCGCGAACGACGTTCACGAGGCCCATCCCCTGGTAGATGGACGCCATCCCCATGGCGGCCACGACGAACACCGACCCGACCACGTAGACGCCCTGGCCGGCCATTTCCGCCAGCGGGTCCAGCGCCGTCCCTGCGTGCCCAGCCAGCGCCTCCGGCGCGATCGATCCGTTGATGGCGAGCACCCAGGTCGAATAGACGGCAATGGCGACCACCTGGGCGGCCGCGGCGCCCCAGATCAGCGAGCGCGCGCTGGGATCGCGCTTCAGGACAATCGCCGCGCAATTCCCCACCGAGGTGTGTCCAAAATAGGAGATGAGGATGACACCGAAGATCAATCCGATGAACGACACCTCGAATGGAGTGCCGCCCACCCCCGGGATTTCGACGCGCGAGAGGTTCGCGGTGCTCAGGTTGAAGACCCCGAGCACGGCCAGCCCCCCGATGAGCACCAGGTTGAGCGCGCCGAAGCCAAGCGCCGACGCGACCGTGGAGCTGAGCGTGTCCCGCGAGATCATGTAGATCCCGACCGCGAACAGCACCGCGACCCAGATGGCCGCGGCGATACCCGTGGCGCTGGCCAGTGTGGCGGCCAGCCCGATCGCGTAGGCGATCCAGAGCGCCGCGCAGTTGACGACCAGGGCGAAGACGAGCAGCACCGAGCTCGCGCTTCCCAGATACTCGGTGACGAACCGTCCGAAATAGGCGCCGCCGTAGCGGATATTCGCGGTGCGAGCAGCCGATTCCGCAATCCAGGCGACAGTGATCACGTTCACCAGGCCGAGGATGACCAGCATGACGACGCCAGCCAGCGGGCCGACGGTGGCCAGGGCGATCGGCAGGGCGAGGATGCCGGCGCCGACCGTTTCCGTCAGTGTCAGCGCGAAGGCGGTCCAAAATGGCGGCAACGAGTCGACCCAGCCGCTCAGCGCCGCCCCGGCCCATCGCAACCGCCCGCCGAGCGACTGGTCGCGCGTGTAGATGCCTTCCAGCGGCTCGCTGTACAGGCGCGCATAGGCGCCCTGCACGGCGGGGTCATCGAGTCCGAGCGCGGCCCGCAGCGAGGGCACGTCCTCCCGCGCGAATTGATACTTCTGGCCGAACTGGTGCGCCACGGCGGCGCGCAGGCGCGGGTTTGCCGGCACGAGCTCGGCCCACTGCGGCGCGTGGCGCTCCAGGTCCTGGATCGTGGGGCGCAGCGGCGGCTCGCGCCCGATCGCGAACGCCTCGACGAACGCGAGCTCGCGCTCCTGGGCGGCATCTTCCGACCGAAACGGCACCATCAGGTGGCGGGCTCGATCGACAAGCTGCGCGGTGCGGCTCTCGACCAGGTAAAGCAGCGCCGAGGCGCGCTTCGCCGGCAGGCCGCCCAAAACTTCGTCGCGAGTCAGGAGGTTATCCGCCACCTCGGGTGCCTTCCTCGTTCGCGCCCACGTGGTACGCCTCAGGTTTCGTCCAGCCGACCGACCGAGCAATCGAGCACGTCCCAGAGCGTGCTCGGAGCGCGCCGCCTTCGTTGTTCGACCACCCTCGCCTCGATCTTCACGCCGGCGCGGTCGTCGACCTCGGCGACAAATCCGCGCCGGACCAGCTCGGCGACGACGGCGTGCGCCTCGGTGACATCTGCATCGAGGAAGTCAGCGATGGCGTCGATCTCCGCCTGGCCTTGCCGCATCAGCCACGTCACGAGCTGGCACTGCCGATCGGGCAGGGCGAGCACATCGGTCATGGTCACGTTGGGTGGTGGCGCATCGTCGGGCATGGCGCTCGTCCCGGCACTACCGCGCGACGGCGGTCAGTTGATCGGCGATTCGTTCGAACTCCGCCGTCAGCGGGTGCTCCGGGTATCGCAGCGAGAAGACCCCCGCGCTGGCCAGCGCCATCAGCTCGTCGGAGTGCGGCAGCACCGCCGCGACGTCTGCCCCGTAGGCCTCCTCGACCCGCAGGCGAACATCCGCCGGGTCGAACACCGCCGGCACCTTGTTGATCACCAGCACCATCCGTGGCACGCCGAGCTTGCGCGCCACCTCGACGGTGACGCCGGTGCCCTGATAGTCCTGCTGGTCGGGTCGCAGCACGACCGCCAGGGCATCGGAAACGGCGATCGAGAGCAGCGTCTCCTCATTCAGGCCGGGGTGGGTGTCGATCACGAGCACGTCCAGCCCGAGGCGGTCGATCAGCGCGTGGAAGCCATCATTGAGCAGGCTGACATCGTACCCCTCGCGCAGCACCCGCGCGATCTCACCGGCACGGATGCTCGCCGGGATCAGGTACGCCTTGCCCGGCAGGTCGCCCCCGAGATTGGCGGTGACGTCGTAGGCGGTCTGCTCGATCTCGCACTCGCCCCAGAGGTAGTCGTTGAGGGCGTGCGAGATGCGCTCCTCACCCAGGCCGAAGAGCACATGGATGCCCGGCGACTGAATGTCCGTATCGACAACACCGACGCGTTTGCCCCGCGCGGCCAGCACCGCGGCGACATTGGCGCTGATGTTCGACTTCCCGGTGCCGCCGCGAAACGAGTGGATGGAGACGATTTGCGACATTCGGTCTTCTCCGGTTGCCGTCGTTCCAATCCACGCCCGGAGGGCATGCAGCCGGCGCCGGGGATGCTCGCCGGCAGGGCTCACGACGCATCGCGCTCGCTGCGCCGGGCACGCCCCGTGTGACGATGGTGAACTGAGGCACGAACGTGCTGAATCCCAGATAGTGTCCCGTGTCCCTGCATCTTATTACAGATCGCCAATCGCCGCGAACCCCCGACCGCCGGCGACGTCGCGCCCCGGCTCGTCCTGATCACGCGCCAGCGATTGGTGGAACAATTGGGACATTCCGCGTGAAGGCCGCGCGGCCACTGGGTCCGTTCCTACGACAGATGAATTGAGGCGCGGAGACAATCTCGACAGGCAGGCCCATCTGCAGCGCGTTGAGTGCTGCCCCGATGACCAACTGGAGGTGAGCCGGCAACCACGATGCAACGAGCAGGAGTTGCCATACTCCATCCTGCAGGAGCTCTCATGCACATCCTGACACGACAGCGCCCGGTTTCT
>CBFGRG010000085.1:0-9408 GCA_965651105.1 uncultured bacterium
CGGTGACGCTGGCGGCGCTCGCCGAGCTGCGGCGCGATGCCGAGCTGGCCGACGAGGCGCTGGCGATTGCGACCGGTATCGGCGCGCGGCCGCTCATCGCGCGAATCGAGCGACTGCGGAGTCAGCATGGCATCACGTCGCTGCACCCTGCGGGGCTGACAGTCCGCGAGATCGAAGTCCTGCGGTTGGTGGCGGCCGGACTCACCGACGCTGAGGTCGCCGACCGTCTCTCGATCAGTCCGCGCACCGTCGGCCAGCACCTGCGCTCGGTCTACGGGAAGCTCGATGTCCGCTCCCGTACCGAGGCGACCCGATTCGCCCTCGAGCACCGGATGGTGTGACGCAGAAGTTGGACAAGGCCGGCACGATCGCGCAGGGTCACGACCTCGTAGACCCGCGCTCAGGTGCGCGGGTGCGCAATGGCCGACTCGTCAATCCCCTGGAACCACTACACGCTGTCATCCTGAGCGGAACGCCCGCAGGGCGTGGAGTCGAAGGATCTCTGGCGCTCGGACAAAGCGACCCGGCACGCAAGAGATCCTTCGGCTCCACGCCCTGCGGGCGTTCCGCTCAGGATGACAATCGGGTGGTGGTGGTGAGGATCGGAGCCTGGTGTTCCCGGCATGACCGTCCACGGAGCGCCGGGCCTGCCGGGGTTCCAGCGCTGTCTCTCCTCACCCCAGCGAGACGTCGAGCGCCACCATCACCATCAGCCCGATCATCGTGCCGATCGTCGCCACCCGCTCGTATCCCTTCGAATGCGTTTCCGGGATGATCTCGTCGCTCACCACGTACAGCATCGCCCCCGCCGCGAATCCCATCGCGTAGGGCAGCAGCGGCTCCGCCACCGTCACCGCCGCCGCGCCGATCACGGCCAATGGGATCTCCACCAGCCCGGCCCGGATCCCCGCGAACGCGGCGTAGAAGCGACTGCCGAGCCCGGCGTTGCGCGCCGCGATCGACACCGCCAGCCCTTCCGGGATGTTCTGCAGGCCGATCGCCAGCATCAGGCTGATCGCCGCCGTTGTCTCGCCGCTGCCGAAGCCGACGCCAACCGCGAGCCCTTCCGGCATGTTGTGCAGCGTGATCGCGATGATGAACAGCATCAGCGCCGAGAAGCGCCGCTGCAGCACGCTGCCTTCCGCCATCGCCGTGGCGTCCGGGTTCTGGTCGCGCCGGAACCGGCCCGAAATCAGGATGTGCGCGTGTGGCATCCACGCATCGGAGCGGTCGAGGAAGACCACCCCGAGGGCGATCCCGATCATCACCGGCCACAGCCCGCCCAGCTCGATCCCCGGCAGGATCAGGCTGGTGAAGCTCGCCGCCAGCATCACACCGGCCGAAAACCCGAGCGCGCCGTTGAGGAACCGCTTCGTCGGGTTCCGGAACACCAGGATGGCCAGCGCGCCGACGAGATTGAGGAACGCGATCACGACGCCGCCGGCGAAGCCCTGCACGATCCGGTTGTCGCCGACGATGCTGACGAAAAGTTCCTCCACGGCCTGCCACTCCTGTGCGGTTCGGATGTGGGGCGTGTGTCAGGATTGAAGGGTATGGATCGCGCCCCGGTGCGTCGCTGACGACGCCTCGACTGCAGGGAATGTATGGGAACGACACGATTTGCGCAAAACGACCTCGCCCGCCTCAGCTACGAGATCGACGGATCGCACGATGCCCCGCCGATCGTCTTCCTCCACGCGACGCTGGGTGACCGCCGTACCGCCGGCGCCCTGCAGGACGTCCTCGCGCGGGACTATCGCCTCGTGCTGCCCGACGCGCGCGGCCACGGCGGCAGCGCCGCGCTCCAGAGCCGAAGCTTCACCGTCACCGACATGGCCAACGACGCCTGGGCCGTGCTGGAAGCCGAAGGGCTCGATCGCGACGATGCGCCGAAGCTGATCGTGATCGGGCACGGGCAGGGGGCGGTGACCGCGATCGAGCTCGCCCGGCGGCGACCCGACCGCCTCGCCGGGATGGTGCTGATCGAGCCGGACGCGCCGACCCTGCTCGATGGCGTCACCGATGCCGAGGTGGTGAGTGTTCGCGAGGAGGCGCGGGAGACCTACCGCACGCTGTCCGAGCTCGCCTATCGCCAGCAGGATCAGCAGGCGGTCGATCGCTACATGAACTACCGCTGGCCCGCGGGTTGGCGGGACGAGCTCAACCGGCCCCGGCAGGCGGCGCTGCGGCGTCACGCCGGCGCGCTCAGCCCGGTGCTGGATGCGCTCGACCGGTTTCAAATCCTGCCGGAAGAGCTGAAGGCGCTGTCGGTGCGGACGCACGTGTTGACGGCGGGGTCGTCGCCCGATCTTGTCGACACGATCGGGCGGCGCCTGGCGGCCGATGTGCCCGGCGCGACCTACCGCCAGATCGGCAAGATCACCCTCGCCACCCCCTACGGCAGCGAGATGATGTTCGAGGTCCTCCGGCCGATGCTCGCCGCGATGGCGAAGCAGTCGCAGTCGACGTCTTGACCGCGCCCGCCAGCGCGATGGGGGACCAGCGGGAGCGCGGTCAATGGCGTCCCGCCCAACAGGGGCCTCTCGGGTCAGGCGGCGCGGGAAGAGGCCCCGCCACGCGATAGCTCCGCGCGGAAGCCGTCGCGCCAGGTTGGCTGGCCCGGACGCCAGCCAAGCTCCCGCTTCGCCTTCGCGTTCGACGCGCCCCGCACCTGTGTCATCATCATCACTCCCGGCTCGCCCACGAACATGCGGCCGAGCCAGACCGGGAACCGGCGCGGCGGCTTCGCGCCGGCCGCCTCGGCGAACACCGGCAGCCACTCCGCCACCGGCGCGGGCTCGTCGTCGACGATGTTGTAGACGCCGGGCGCGCCGCGCTCGACGGCGATCACCGCCGCCGTGGCCGCGTCATCGACGTGGGTGAACGACCAGACACCGGCGCCGTTGCCGATGATCGGGAACTGCCGCTTGCGCACCAGCTCCGGATAGTCGCCACCCTCGTCGAGGCTGGTGCCGGGGCCGTAGAGGAAGCCGTACCGCAGCACCAGCCCCTCCAGGTCGTTCGCGCCGGTGACGGACGCTTCGAGGTGCTGGAGCGCGGCGAAGGTGTTGCGCATCGCCTCCGGCGGGTTGGGGTCGAACGGGTCGGCTTCGGTCTTGACGGGTCCCCCCTCGCGGATCCCCGCGAGGCTGGCGAAGCTCTGGACGATCAGGCGGCGGGTGCCGGCGGCGCGGGCGGCGCGGATCAGGTGGTCGACCCCTTCCGTCCGCAGCCGGTTGGTCACCGCGAAGCCGTCATCGAAGTGTTTCAGGTCGTTCCAGCCGGCGAGCGCGGTCATCTGGTGGATGACCACGTCGGGCGCGGCATCCTGCACGGCGCGCATCACCGCGTCGCCGTCGAGCGCGTCGAGGACGACCGGCCGAGCGCCCATCCGGGCGATGGTGGCGTTGTGCCGGGGTGAGGTGGTGGTGCCGGTGACGTCGTGCCCGCCGGCGACGAGCCTGGGGACGAGACGGCGGCCGATGGCGCCACTGGCGCCGGCAACGAAGATATTCATGGAGGTGCCTCCTTGTGCAGCGTGCGGGGGTCGATCCCCCGGCCTTCTGCCCCGGACGACGAGGCACCACCCTCCGGCGTGACACCGGGGGCCGCCAGCGTCGTCAAGGAAGGCGGCCCCGGCTGGGTGTTTCGTTCGCTCAGCAGCGCCAGTCGTTGGGGTAGATGGGGATCTCCCGCCCGGTCGGTTCGAAGTCGAGCGTCAGGATCATCGCCGAGCCGCCCGTCAACTGATCGCTGAAGTTGATCACGCCGACATCCGACACGTCGCCGGTGCCGGGAATGAACTGCGCCAGGAGCCGCTGCCCGCTCGAGATGTCGACGGTGACGCTGACCACCTGGTCGGGCCGCCCGTTGACCAGCGTGAGCCTGACCGAGCAGCGGCTGCCCTGGTCGATCAGCGTGAGGGCGATGTACTCGTCGTCCTCTTCGGCGCCGAGGGTCACGAGGCTGGCCGCGCCGTACCGCTCGACGTGGTCGTCGCAGTGATCCTCGCTTTCGAAGCCGGCGTTGTCCTCGGTGGTGACGATCCGCCAGCCCTCGTCGTCGCAGTCGGGTGGGGCGTCATCGGTGCTGGAGGTGTCGACCTCGTCCGGCATGATGAATTCCTCCGGCGCGTCTTCGTCGCCCTGATCGCCGTCATCCGTGCCGGCGGCGTCCTCGGCTGGCGCGTCGATCTCTGCCGGGGCGGTGGATTCGTCGTCGTCCTGGGCGGCGATCCCGGCCGGGGCCGCCATTGCCAGCCCGAGCATCAGGAAGAGCAGCACGAGGAGCGAGCGAAGCGGTCTGTGGGTAGTGCGCATGTCGTCATCCTTTTCAATTCAGCCGCATGGTCGTCATCGGCGGGCGTGTCGTCCGCCAACTCGATTCGAGGTGCATCTCACGGTGGTCAGAGGTGGCCCTCGCAGGTGGAGTCATGGTCATCGCTGTTGGCGTTGTCGATCGGGCTGGTGCTCAGCAGGCTCTGGATGGCCACGAGATGTCGACCCACTGCTCGGTCGGCTGGTAGTGGTCGTTCAAGAGCTGCGCGCTTGCCGTGATCACCATGGATCCACTGCCGATAATTGCATAGTCGTCCACTGCGCCTTCGGCGGGGACGAAGGTCGGCAGGAACTGCGCTCCGTTCGAGAACTTGATGGTGGCCCCCACGATCTGCCCGTCCTTGCCGCCGACCAGCGACACGTTGACATGGCAGCCGCCGTCCTGCTGATCGGCAATCGTGACGACGACATACTCGTCATCGCCAGGGGGGTCGACGGTGACGAGGCTGTCCGCGCCGTACCGGTCGACATGGTCCTCGCAGTGGTCCTCGTTCCTGAAGCCGGCGCCGTCCTCGGTCGTCACGACCCGCCAGTCGTCATCGCAGTCGGGTGGTTCGGCGTCGGCATCACCCTCCTGCGTGGTGATCGCGGGCGGTGTGTCCTCGTCGTCTGCGTCGTCAGCCTGCGCGGCGGCCCCGGTGGGGGCGGCCATCGCCAGCCCGAGCACGGCGATGAGCAGCGCGAGGAGAAAGCGAAGCGGTCCCTGTGAGGTATGCATGTCGTCATCCTTTCAATGCAGTCGCTTGGTCGCCATCGGTGAGGGTCACGGCGCGCCGAGGTGCCCTTCGCAGGTGCCGCCGTGGTCATCGCTGTTGGTGCGGTCGGGGCACCAGGTGTTGCGCCATGGCACGCTCGACCGGTGGGCCCGGTCAGGTTCGCGCCGGAGAGATCCGCGCCGCTCAGGATGGCGGTGGAGATTGTTCGCGGCAGACCGAATTCCCATTCACCATGTGGATGGGGATATATCCAACAGGCGCATCGCCGGGGTTGAGCACGACCTCCGCCGTGCCGGCCTGCACGAATTCGCCATAGGGGATAAACCAGGACGCAGAGGTATTGAACCCGCCGTCGGCGATGGTCGCTTCGAGAACATCGCCGGTTGAGGCGAGGAAGCTGACGACGACCCACTGGCCGACCTGTCCGTTGACCGGCGTGGCGTAGACATTGCATCCACGGATGCCGCCACCGCGGTACGGAACGGCCACGTAGACGTCCACATACGCGTCGACCTGGTAGGCGCCGATTTCGATGAGGCTATCCTCGCCGTGCTCGGCGACATGGTCGTCACAGTGGTCCTCGCTGGAGAAACGGGTGCCGTCCTCGGTCGTGGCGACCACCCAGTCTCCATCGTCGCAGCCCGGCGGCTCCGCGTCGGGGTCGTCCTGATCGGTGTCATTCGTGTCGGTATTCGCGTCCTGATCGGCATCGTCCTGGTTGGTATCGTCGTCCTGCGTGGTGATCGCGGGCGGTGTGTCCTCGTCGTCGGTGTCGTCGTCCTGCGCGGCGACCCCGGCAGGGGCGGCCAGCGCCAGCCCGAGCATGGCGATGAGCAGCACGATGAGCGAATGGGTCGATCGGCGATGTCCTCGCATGGTGTGTCTCCTGGGGTGTTCGGGTGTCGGTTCAGCGGCCGGATGCGCCGCAGGTCGGTTGCGGAATCAGCACGGGAACGGGCGTCCCGCCCGGCTCCGAGCTCGCCGTGCCGCTCACGATCGTGATGCCTTCATCGATGGCGCTGTCGAACGAGAGCTTGCCCGCGCCTGGCTCGAAGAGCGGCTGGGCCACCCAGCCGTTGGAGATGGTGATGATGCCCCGGACGTTCTGTTGCCCGGGGTTGACCAGGGTCAGGTTGATGGCGCACTGGGCATCGACCGGAGGGGCCACCGTGATGTAGATGTACGGGTTGGCCTCGGCGGAGCTGACGGTGACGAGGCTGTCGTCGCCGTGCTCGGCAACGTGGTCGTCGCAGTGGTCCTCGCTGGCGAAGCCGTCGCCGTCCTCGGTGGTGACGACCCGCCAGCCGTGGTCATCGCACCCCGGCGGATCCTCGTCGGAGCGATCCTGGTCGGCTCCCCCGTCCGGATCGGTGCCGTCGTCCTGCGTGGCGATCGTGGCCGGCGTGCCGTCGATGTCGTCCTGGGCGGCAGCCCCGGCGGGGGCGACCATCGCCAACCCGAGCAGCATGACGAGCGGCACGATCAGCGCGTGAATGAATCGACGATGTCCTGTCATAGCGTTCTCCAGTGGCTCATGACCTCTGTCGCCTGCGCCGGGGCGTCACCCGGATCGCGTCTCAGAAGCAGGCGACGTTCGGCATGTGGACCATCAGCGTTTCCCCGGTCGGGTCGCCGAGCTCATCCACCAGCTCGGCGGTGCCGCTTTCCAGGTACTGGCCATAGGGGATCGACCCGCTGTACGTCGTGTCGCCGCGGGAGGGGTCGAAACCCCACCGGAACTGCCGGTTGTTCGAGGTGGTGACGACCGCGTTGATGTGCTGGCCGTCCTGGCCGTTGAACAGCGTGCCCGTGACGGTGCAGTACTGGTCGTCGCCGATCGGCTCGGTCATCGTGACGGCGACGTACTCGTCCTCACCGGCGCCGACGGCGAAGACGCTCTCCTCCCCGTGCTCGGCGACGTGGTCGTCGCAGTGATCCTCGCTGGCGAATCCGGTGCCGTCCCGGGTTTTGAGGTTGGCCCAGCCTCCATCGTCGCAGTCCGGCGGGGCGGCGTTCGCGTCGTCGGGCCCGGCGTCCTCGTCGGGTGCGAAGGTGATCTCGGCGAATGGAGCGTCGTCGGTGTCATCGTCCTGGGCGGCGACCCCGGCAGGGGTGGCCATCGCCAGCCCGAGCAGCAGGGCCAGCAGCGTGATGCGTGCGAAGGTCGATCGGGGATATCCGTGCATGATGCTTGCCCTTTCCGGTCCGGTTGTCGACAGCCCGGAGCGTGCCGGCGCCTTCCGACGCGCCGGATGATTGGGTTCCCGGATTTCAGGGTAGGCACCGCGCCTTGTGGGCGCATGAGTGAGGAGACCTATTTATTGATGGAGAGGTGTGGATAGGCAGCTCGACCTGACTCGGACGGACCGGCCCGTTCGGGTCCGTTTGCGGCCGCCACCGGGACGCCGTTGCCGCGCCGCGACCCCGATGCCGCCGGTCTTGGTATGATCGCGGCAGGATCACGACCCACCGCGCCGCCACCGGGAGCCCCGCATGCACCCCGTCGATTTCGTTCGCAACTGGACCGGCGTCACCCGCACCGAGCGTTCCGCCGCGCAGGAGCACTTCCTCCAGCTCTGCCGCGTCCTGGACGTGCCGACGCCGGCCGAGGTCGACAAGGACGGCTCGACCTACACCTTCGAGAAGGGCGCCGCCAAATCGACCGGCGGCCAGGGGTGGGCCGACGTCTGGTATCGCGGTCACTTCGCCTGGGAGTACAAGGGGCCGAACAAGGACCTCGACAAGGCCTACGACCAGCTCCTGCGGTACAAGGACCACCTCGAAAACCCGCCGCTGCTGGTCGTCTCCGATCTCGACCGGATCGTCATCCGCACCAACTTCACCAACACCGCCCAGGCCGAGCACGTCATCGACCTCGCGACGTTCGCGGATGCCGACAGCATCGACACCCTGCGCCGGATGTGGACCGACCCGATGTCGTTCCGGCCGCGCACGCCGGTCGAACGGGTCACCGAGGAGGCGGCAGAGAAGTTCGGCCAGCTCGCCGGCAGCCTCGGCGCGCGCGGCCACGATCCCCACGCCGTCGCCCATTTCCTCGTCCAGACGCTCTTTTGCCTCTTCGCCGAGGACATCGGCCTGCTGCCCAACCGCGTCTTCAGCCGGCTGCTCGACTTCGGCCGCGACGACCCCGCCGCCCATCGCGCGGAGACGGCGAAGCTGCTGACCGCGATGCAAGGCGGCGGCAGCTACGCGCTGGAGCGCATCCCCCACGTCAACGGCGGGCTGTTTCGCGAGGTCGACCCGCTGGAGCTGACCGCCGAGGAGATCGGGACGCTGGCCGAGGCGGCCCGGCTCGACTGGAGCCAGGTGGAGCCTGCCATCTTCGGCACGCTCTTCGAGCGCTCGCTCGACCCCGCCCAGCGCAGCCAGCTCGGCGCGCACTACACCGGCCGGGCCGACATCGAGCGGGTGGTGGAGCCGGTGGTGATGGCGCCGCTGCGCCGCCGCTGGGAGGCGGTCCGGGCCGAGCTGGAGGGGCTGGTGGCGAGGCGCGACGCGGCGAAGAGCGCGGGCGCGCGGACGCAGGCGCAGAACAGGATTCGCGAGGCGCTGCTGGCCTTCACCGACGAGCTGCGGGAAGTGACGATCCTCGACCCGGCCTGCGGCAGCGGCAACTTCCTCTATGTCGCGCTGAACGCGCTGCTGGACCTGGAGAAGGAGGCGAACCTGTGGGGCGCGACCGAGGGCGGGCTGCCGATGGGCCTGCCTGGCGTCGGGCCGGGGCAGGTGAGGGGGCTGGAGCTGAGCCCCTACGCGCAGGAGCTGGCGCAGGCGGTGATCTGGATCGGGTACCTGCAGTGGCTGCGGCGGAACGGGTTCGGCTGGCGGGAGCCGGTGCTGGAGGATTTGCACACGATCCGGTTGCAGGATGCGCTGCTGGAGGAACGGGGCGGGAAGGTGTCGCGGACTGTCTGGCCGGCGGCAGACTACATCATCGGCAACCCCCCGTTCCTGGGTGGCAACCGCGTCCGGCAGGAGCTTGGCGATGAGTATGTGGACACGCTATTCCGCGTCTACGCTGGCAGCGTTCCGCAGTTCGCCGACCTGTGCTGCTACTTCTTCGAGCAGGCGCGGGAGGCGATCGAGGACGAACGCACCAAGCGGGCCGGTCTGCTGGCGACGAATTCGATTCGTGGCGGTGTCAACCGGGAGGTGTTGAAGCGGATCAAGGAAACCGGCGACATCTTCATGGCGTGGTCGGATGAGCCGTGGGTGCTGAATGGCGCTGCAGTGCGTATTTCGATTGTTGCATTTGACGACGGAGAGGAGGCAAAGCGAACACTCAATGGCGCGCCTGTTGAAGATCGGAAGAGCGTCGTGTAGGGAAAGAGTGG
>CBFGRG010000086.1:0-9321 GCA_965651105.1 uncultured bacterium
AGAGACGACATGAAATGTCGTCACTCAGAGCGAAGCGATGAGTCCCCGCGCGAAGCGCTCAGCACCGAAGGTGCTGCATCGAGGCTGGAACCTTCACCCTCATCCTGACACCATCGCCGACGCGGCAGCAAAGCTGCCGAGCGCTTCGCGCGGAGACTCCTCGACAAGCTCGGAGTGACGTTGAAGTGGGCCGAGCCGTCTCTGACCCGTCGCTACTGGCGGTCGCGCCAGGCGAGGAGCTTCTCGAGGTGCTCGGTGTCGTAGTCCGGGCCGTCGATGCCGATCAACAGGTGAGTGAAGCCGCCGGCGAGGTACTGGTCGGCCGAGGCGACGCGCTGCGGGTTGATCATCACCTGCCGCTCGATCGTCGCTGGATCGCGGTCCAGCTTCGCGCACCACTCGTCGAGCACGGCAGCCTTGCGGATGGCCTCGTCGGGCGCGGCGATGATGTTCCAGATGTCGGCGTGCTTTGCCACCAGCCGCAGTGTCACCTTCTCGCCGCTGCCACCGATCAGGATTGGCAGCTTGCCGTTGACAGGACCCGGATTGAGCTTGCCGAGGCGCTCCTCGATGATCGGCAGGTCGCGCGCGAGGTCCTTCAGGCGGCTGGCGGCGGTGCCGAACTCGTAGCCGTAGTTGAAGTAGTCGCGCTCGGCCCAGCCGGAGCCGATGCCGAGAACGAAGCGGCCGCCGGAGATGTGGTCGATCGTCCGCGCCATGTCGGCAAGCAGGTTCGGGTTGCGGTAGGAGTTGCAGGTGACCATCGCGCCGAGTGTCGGGCGCTCGGTGACCTCGGCCAGCGCGGCAAGCAGCGTGTAGCACTCGAAGTGGGCGCCGTTGGGATCGCCGCTGAGCGGAAAGAAGTGATCCCAGGTGTAGATGGTGTCGACTCCGAGGGCCTCGGCACGCTTCGCGGCGTCGCGGAACTGCGCGTAGGTCGCGTGTTGCGGCTTGATCTGGACGCTGATTCGGATCGGGTGAGTCGTTTCTGTCATGAAGTCTCCTGGCTGAGTGTTGTCTGAGAAGGAAGCGTAGCGGCGACTTGCCCGCGCATCCGCCGTTCGGGGGAGTCAGGGTTCGCAGCGGGCAATGTCGCCTTTCCAGGCATGGCGCCACCATAGACCAAGGCGACATTGCCCGCTGGCACGTTGGTCTCCAATCGAGCTGGGTGCGCGGGCAAGTCGCCGCTACCTCCGAGGGTCGGATACAGCTTCTCAAACACCCTCTGAAATCGGATCCGGGTGAAACGCTCGCATTCTCGTGTGCGGGCCACTGGACCTCGGGCACAGGACCCGAGGCTACAAGTACCGGCCCATGGTCGCACAGCATCCCTGTTGGCACACGGGGTGGCTGCGCTTACTCCCCTGCCCCATCGCCAGCAGGGCGGTGGCGAATCCGGGCATCTTTGCGGTATCGTCAGTCGCACCGGGCCGCTACCGCCCGCCGATTCCCGATCTTGTGCAGGAGTCCCGCGTGACCTCGACGTCCCCGCAGGCGACCGATCAACGCGCGCTCGCATCCATTCCCGCCCCGGACAGCCTCGCCGCTCCGGCCGAGGCCGATGCGGCCGTGGACGCCCGAAGCTTCGCCAGTCGCATCGCGACCGGCATCCGGCGCGCGCCCATGGAGCGCCGGTTCCTGTGGGTGCTGCTGCTGCTCTTCGCGGCCAAGGGCGTCATCTTTGCCTACGTCTTTCCGCCCTTCACCGGTCACGACGAGGTCGCCCACTACGCCTACCAGAAGATGTTGATGGAAGAAGGGCGCTTGCCGCTGGTCCCCGACCCGGTCGCCTACAACGAGGCGTACCAGGCCGGCGGGAACCCGACCTTCGACGAGATTCCGGACTACTTCCAGGAATACCACCGGTATATGACGCCGGACTGGTTCTACCGCGCCGAGACCCCGAATCAGGTCATTCGGACGGTTACCTACCTCGGTGAGTACCTCCCGGCGGGCTGGATCTACACCGCCAACCACCCGCCGCTCTACTACCTGCTGATGGCGCCGGTGTGGTCGCTCACCGACGGGCAGAGTCCGGAGTTCCAGCTCTACGCCTTCCGGCTGGCGGCGATCCCGTTCGGGATGCTGACGGTGCTGTTCGCCTACCTCACGACGCGACGGCTCTTTCCTGGCGATGTCTTCCTCGCCGTGACCGTGCCGGCGTTCGTCGCCTTCCAGCCGCAAATCTCCTACGAGGCGGCGATGCTCAACAACGACATCCTCGCCATCCTGACGACATCGGCATGTCTCTACCTGATCGTGGTCGGGTTGCAGAACCGGTTCACGGTGGGATTGTGCGCGTGGCTCGGGTTCGCGCTTGGGCTGGCGCTGCTGTCGAAGTCGACGGCGGTGATCGTGATGCCGGTGATCGCGATTGCGATGATCCTGCGCCTCGGCTGGAAGCGCATCGGCGAGTGGCTGCCGAAGGGCGCGCTGGTGATGGCGATCGCAGGGATCGTCTCCGCGCCGTGGTACCTCTACATGCTGAAGACCTATGGCAGCATCTCGGCGCTCGACTATATCCTCAAACTTCAGTGGTGGAACAACCAGGATGGCGTCACCAACTCGATCACCGAGCAGCTCTTCAATCGCGATTTCGCCTGGTGGCGCTGGCACGAGACGTGGGGCTGGTTCGGCTGGCGCCTGATCCCGCTGAGCGACACGTTGCTGCGCGTGTTGTTGGCGCTGACGGTGCTGGCGATGATCGGCCTTGTGGTTTGGTCGCTGGTGGTGGCGTTGTTCCGGTGGCGGGTGAGAAAGGCCCCGTTCTCGCGGTTGCGGGAGCTGGCGCGCGGCACCGACCGGATCGTGACGGTGAGTCGCTGGCAGGCGATCGGCGTGCTGGCGATGGTGGTCACCTGCATCGTGGCCTACTACGCGGTGCTTCAGTTCGGCACGACGTTCGACCTCACCCAGGCTCGCTACTACTTCCCGGCGGTGAACGCGGGCGCGATCCTGATCATGCTCGGGTTCCGGATGCTGACACCGATGCGCTGGCAGCCGTGGGTGCAAACCGCCATATTCGGCGGCCTCTTCTGGCTCAACGTCGTCATCCTGTCGTCGTACGTGTTGCCCTACTGGGAGGCGGCGAGCTGACGAGAAGCACAGGATCTGACACGTAGATCCACGCCTCGCCGGCTCGGAAAGACATCCATCTCACGGATGTCCGATTGCCCATGCACCGGGCGCGTGTCTGCGGACGGTGTCGTCTTGCGCCGGCTGGCTCTCACACCTTCGGGGTGATGTCCGCGACGATGGGGACGCGGTCGCCGCGGCTGAGCTCCTGGATGCGCGCGATCGCCGCATCGGCCTCCTCGATCAGCACCTCACGTTCCGGACCCAGCGTCAGCCCCTGCTCTCCGGCTGCCTTGACCAGCTCCAGGTGGCGCACCAGCCCCGCGTGGAAGCGTTCCTGTACCAGCGAGGCGACGCGCTCGATGGTCCGCACCATGTGCAGCATCACGATCAGATCGACCTTTCCGTAGGTCCGCATCTGCGTGAAGGCGATGTTGGTCAGGTCGGCGAATCCGATCCGCGGCAGGAAGACCGCAGGGCGGTTGTCGACGTAGAGGATTTGCTGGGGTGGCTCAAGCCTGCCGGCCTCGGAGAGCACCTCGCCGAGCCGGTCCAGCGCCAGCGTCGCTGTCGTCGGGTCGTTGATCGCCGCCGAAAGCGCCTTGATGCCGATGTCGGCGATCTGCCGGATACCGAGGGGAAGATCGGCGGGGAGCGTTCGCTCGGCCCCGATCACGAACGCTCCGCGCACCGCCCGCCCGGCGGCTTCGAGATCGACCTCGTCGCCGCTGGCGGTCCAGATGCGTGCCATCGGCTGCCGGGTATTGAGATAGGAGCCCATCGGTACGAGCATCCGGATGGTGAGGTCGTTCGATTTCGCGGTGCCGAGCAGGTGGTCGTAGTCATAGTGCTGGAGATACCCGGTGGCATTGCTGGGCACGTCGTGTCCCTCCCCCTGGGCGTAGTCGCGCTCGGTCAGCGCCGGGGTGTGGATCTCTTCCCGGAAGTAGGAGTGGACGAGGGAAAGCGCGTCCACCGTGGCGCGATGCAGGATGTAGGAGACCTGCATTTGCTGCGCCATGTGGTGGATGAAGAGGATCAGCATGAAGATGCAGACGAGGGCGAGCAGGATGGCGACGGTGACGCTGATCACCGGCACGAAGCTTGGCCGGTCGTCGGTGCCGTCCTGGACCGTGCGGAGTACCAGCAGGCTGTAAGTAAAGGTGCCGATATAGACCGCGAGCACGGCCTGGTTGATGCGGTCGCCGGTGAATTGCCGCAGTACCCGAGGCGTGAATTGGCTCGAGGCGAGCTGGAGCCCGACGATGGTGATCGAGAAGGCGGTGCCGAGGACGGTCATCACCGAGGTGGCGATCGCGGTGAGCACGCCGCGCGCGCCATCGGTTCCGGCGCCGAAAAGCCACGGCGAGCGGATGCTGCGGAGCTTCAGCGTCCCGTCCACGGCGTCATCGAGGTAGACCAGGGCGGTGGCGAGGACGATAGCGACGATGCCGGTGACCGTTGGCAGGAACCAGAGGGTCGATTTCGCCTCGGCCCACCACGTCTCGACCCGCGGCGGGATGCGCGCTACCAGCCGGTTTCGCAGCGATGGGTTCTGGCCGTTGACCATGGTGTCGCTTCTTTCCGGTCTGTCGTTGCGGGGAGGCCGAGGAGGCGGATCCCCGCGTAGGAACCGACCTCGGTCGGACGGATACTGACGCCATGAAATTGCGTCATTCAGAGCGAAGCGATGAACCCCCGCGCGAGGCGCTCGGCAGCTTTGCTGCCGCATCGACGGTGACACCGAGGCTCGAAACCCGACGGCATGGCGCTGCGCTTCGCGCGGGGACTCCTCGACTCGGCTTTGGCGCATTCGCGCCTCGCCGGCTCGGAGTGACGGTCATAAAATGACCGTCCTGACCGACCGATACGGGGCCGATCCCTACGCCCCTCCCCCATTCTCTACCAGATCGGCGACGATTCGGGCCAGCGCTTCCGGCGCGCTGTAGTTCATCGCATGGGGCGCGCCGGGGATAGTCTCGATCCGGCCCCCGGGTATCGCCCCCGCAAATGTCTCCACCCACGGGACCGGGCAAATCGGGTCGTTCTCGCCCGCGACCGCGACAACCTGCTGGCGGACGTGGGGCAGCCGCGCTTCCTGATCGTCGCGCAGCGTGATTGCCAGCCATCGCAGCGCCTGGGGTATCCCCGCGAGCAATAGATCGGGGATCCAGATTCGCCACAGGCTTCGGGTCTCGCGGGGGACGTCCATGAGACCCCGCCACATCACCCCGATCGGTCCGCTGGTGGTGGGGTCCATCGTCGGCGCGACCATCACCAGCGCTGAGGCGCGTTCCGGATATCGTGTCGCGAGCAGCGTCGCCACCTGGCAGCCGAGCGAGTTGCCTACCACGATCGGGGCTTTCAGCCCGTGCACATCCATCCACGCGACGAGCGTCTCGACCATGCCGTCGAGATCTCGCACGGACCCGGCCGTGCTGCGCCCGAAACCGGGCATGTCGGGAATGTAGAGCGAGAAGCGTTTGTCGAGGAAATGCGCGACCGGCCGGAAATAGGAGCTGGAAACGACCAGGCCGTGGAGCATCAGGATCGGCGGGGTGTCGATCTCCTGGCCGGGAGCGAGGCGAGCGAAGATGCGGGCGCCATCGACCCACGTCTCCGAGCCGATCCACTCGCGAGGCGGCCAGCGCTTCGCCGTCATCGGCGACCAGGCGATGATCCGGTTCCGTTGGGTCATTCACCGACCTCACGGATCGCTCGCTCGCACCAGTCGCGAATCTCGTCGGTGATCGAGTGTGCGGACAGCGCGTCCGGCGAGAGCCAGCGAAAGTCTGGGTGGATGGGTGCGTCGGGATCGACCGGCACGGCGAAGTAGACCAGATCGATGTGCTCATGCCCTTCGGCGATGAACTCGACCTGGATGCCGGCCGGCACCACGAGCTGGACCGGCTGGCCGGGGTAGTCATGCGGCAACCCTCGCCCGCCGACGAGGCGGACGGCAATGCCGGCCTCCTCGTCGACCTCGCGCAAGGCGGCGACATCAGGCAGCTCGTTCGGCTCGATATGGCCGCCCGGAGGGAGCCACTTGCCGAGTTTGCGATGCTCGTGCAGCAGGATGCGACCGCGATTCACCACGAACACCGCCACGGTGAAGTCTCGCGTGACTTCGTCTCTCGAGAGGAGCTCGGTCACGATGATGCCGTTTTCGAGGGGGGAGGCTCCTCGTCGGAACCGGCGGGTCGGGGGCGGCGCAGCCAGGCGATATCGGTAGCGGCGCGCCAGGGGACCTTCTCGGGCTTCGGTTCCGGCGCGGGGGCTGGCTCGCCGTTTTGCGCGGGCGACGCGTCCCAGTCCGGATCGGGCGTATCGTCGGGCAGTTTCCATGACTCCGGCACGGGCGTTTCCGGCGTGGCGTTGCGCCTGGGGAGGTTCAGCCAGGTCGGGACTGCCGGACCGATCGGCTCGGCTCGCGGCCGCCGGACCGATTGCGCGGGAGCCTCGGCGTCGTCGTCTGCGAACAGGAGCGAGCGGGAACCAACCCCGATGGCATGGATGATCACCAGCGCCAGCCAGATCACGAGGATGGCGAGCGACCACCAGAGACGCGGCCCCGCGAGGAGGTTGACCACAGTGAGCGCGCTGCACACTCCGAGCATGACGACGATGTGCCCCAGCAGGCTGGGCACGGTGAGCACACCGAGCCACCACGCCGGCTGGGGCGGAAGAGCGGGTTGCCGCCCCCATTGCATCTGTGGGCTGGGATTGGAGTCCTGTGTCATGGGCGTCCTGGGGAAATGCGCGCTCGCGATCGCGCGGCGGCGCGTCAGGCGCCGAGCATGCGCGTGATCTTCTCGAGATGGGCGCGATCGTTCGCCGCCAGTTCATTCACGAGGTCCAGCACCTTCTTGTTGCCGACGAACGGACGGTCCCACATCTCGTCGTCGAGGCTGGCGATCGTGTTGAGTGTCGTCGCGCGGGCGTTGCCGAACTGCGAAATGAGCACGTTGGTCGATTCGTCGCCAGTGAGGCTGACGGTTTCATCCTCGTCGACCTGCCCGGAGGTGTCGCCCAGCAGCGCGTTCGTGAGCGCCTTGGCGAAGATCATCTCATGCTCACGCATTGCCGCGATCTCTTCCCGGATTGAGGTGCCGCCATGTTCGGCCGTCAATTCGTCCTCGGTGCGTCCGCGAACGCGGAAGTTGAGCGTCTTGTAGGTGTCGATGAGCTCGTTGCGGGTGGCGTCCCAATCCGGCTTGACCATGGCGCTTCGAAAACCTCTCCGTTTGCGTCGGGCTCGTCACGATACGTATCTGCTTCAGGATACCGCAGGAAGCGCGCCAAACGCCTCGGTGGCGCGGAGCCGGGTGGTAGACTTGGGGTCAATTCAGGCCATCCGGTGGCGCAGTGCCGATGGGATGGTCGTGCTCGCCCGAACGAGCCTTGACGCAATCCATGGAGACGACGCACGGTGGTCAACTCACGTATCCTGCCGATCGATGTCCAGCGCGACGATGTCCGCGCTCGCACCCCCATGCGCTGCCCGGTGTGCGGCGGCGCGTTCGATCGCGTCCAGACCCGGAAGATGGGCGGGCTCACTGCCGGGATCGACTGGACGATCCACGCTGGCCACTGCGCCGAGCACGGGTGGTTCCAGGCCGAGTTCACGGCCGATCCTCCGCGCGAGATTTTTCCGGTCGACCGGCCGTTCGGCGTCGCGCGACGGATCGTCGTAGACGGCCGCGAGTACTTCGAGTTCGTCACCGCCTGGGGCCGCGAGAAGATTGAGAGCCGCCACTTCCACGAGGTCGATGCGCTCGACCCGGAATGGTGGGCGGTCGAGCCGTTGATCGACCCCTCCTAGTCGCGGCCGACCCCACAAAGCGAGCGATCATTTCATGGCCACCAGGACCACGCCGGAGCCGTCCGGGACGAGCCGGCCCAGCCTGACACCGGCGGCGCTGTTCCTCGTCCTGCTCCTGTTCTGGATCATGACGCAGGTCGAGCTCGTGCTGGTGCTCGGCCTGATGGCCCTTCTGCTTGGCACCATCCTCGAAGGTCCGGTGCGCTTCTTTCAGCGCCAGCGTTTCCCGCGGCCGGCAGCCATTCTCGCCGTCTACATCATCATCATCGGGGCACTGGCCCTGCTCATTGTCGCGATCGCGCCAAGTATCGGCGACCAGGTCAATTCCTTTGTCGATGACGTGCCCGGCCAGCTCACCGAGCTGCGCGATGACTGGCAGGCCAGCGACAACGGACTGCTCAGCGGCCCGGGCGTCGGTGTGGTCGACCGTGCCATCGAGCTGATCGAAGGCGACGAAGAGGTCAGCATCTCGCAGGATGCCGTGGATCGGGCCATTCCGCTGGTGACGAGCATCACCGGCGGGCTGGTCGGCATGGTCACCCTGCTGGTGATGACCTTCTACTACCTGCTGGAAAAGCGCCTGCTGCGTGACCTGATTCTCGATGCGCTCAGCCCGCGCGTGCGCGACCGCGTCGATGGTCTCTGGACCGAGGTCGAGAACAAGGTCGGCGGCTGGATGCGCGGGCAGCTGCTGCTCTGCCTGATCATCGGAACCATCGCCACGGTGGCCTACGGCATCATCGGCCTCGATTTCTGGCCGTTGCTGGGGCTCTGGGCGGGCCTGACCGAGATCGTTCCCATCGTCGGTCCGTGGCTGGGCGGCATCCCGGCGGTGCTGATCGCGCTGACGATGAGCTGGGAGCTGGCGATCACCACCGCGATCATCATCGTCGCCATGCAGACGCTGGAAAACTGGATTCTCGTCCCGCGGGTGATGAAGGGGGCGGTCGGGCTGACGCCGCTGACCGTCTTCGTCGCCATCCTTGCCGGCACGCAGTTCATGGGCGTCGTCGGCGCGTTGCTGGCGATCCCGATCGCGGCGACGATCCAGGTCATTCTCACCGACGTCCTCGCCCGACGGGCGGGGCGCGACGAACGCATGACCGCACGCGCCGGCTGGCGCTGGATGCTCTCGCGCGGGGTTCGCGACGCGGAGGATGAGTTTATCGAGGAGGACGATGAAGGCGATCGTGACGACACGTACGGTGTCGTCGCGGAGGGCGAAACGATCCCCGGTCCGGCGGCGACGTACGGCCCCGATCCGGATGAGATCGTCGAGGATGTGGACGAGGTGCCGGTCGAGGCAGATCCGGGTCCAGCCGAGCCCGTCGAAGCACCTGCGCCCCGGCGCCGCCGCCGTGAGCAGCCGCCGGAGCCGGAACCCGAGCTGGAGTCGGAACCAGACGTCGACGACGAGCCGCCAG
>CBFGRG010000087.1:0-9313 GCA_965651105.1 uncultured bacterium
CGCGGCCGCATCGCAGATGATCCCAACACTCGAAACCTGACTGCCATCATGCTGCGCTTCGCGCGGGGGTTCTTCGCCACGAGGGAGGCGCATGTGCCTCCCTCGGCTCAAAAGGACGTCATGTTATGCCGTCGTCACTCCGAGAAACGAGGCAGGCACCTCACTACGATTCCGATCTTGCGACGTTGCAGGAGATCGCGACGGTCGGCGGGGTCTTGAGGGTCTGCGAGACGACGCAGTAGCGCTCGGTCAGCTCCGGCAGCTTCGCGATGCGGTCCGCCGGGCCGTCGGCATCAAGATCGACGATGACGCGGATGTCGGTGTAGCCGACCGGCACGTTCCGATCGATGCCGAGCGTGCCGCGCGCGTCCCAATCACCCTCGACGCGGAGATCGAGCCGGTTGATCGTGATCTTCGACGCCGCCGCGACCAGCCGCAGTGTCACTTCGTAGCACCCTGCCAACGATGCAAGGAAGACGTCTCCCGAGCAGGGCGTGTCGTCGGTGCCACCGACCGAGACGTGCGCGCCGATATCGAACTCGGTTCCCGCCCCGCCGTCGACGGCGATACGCACCTTGCCGGTCTCGGCGTCCGGCGGGGTCGCGCTCCGCACGACGGTAGTTTGCTTCGCGCGCTCGCCATCTTCACGATAGGCGTTCTTGAGCGCGCGCTGGCGGTCCTTGAACGGCGTGCGCTTGAGGTCGACCTCGCGCTGCGAGTCGATCGCGCGATGAACGGATTCGGCCACATTCCCGTCGGCCTGGTCGATCGTCGCGGAACCCCTGGTGTGTGTTGTCATGATCGACTCCGGTTTCTGAGAGGTCCTCGTGACCTCTCGTAGTGAATTGTCCCGTTACGTTTGCCAGGCGTCGGCCCAGCGCAACACGCGACGCTGAAGCAGCCCGAGCAGGATGTCGGTGCCCTTCCCAAGCAGCGCCAGGAGGATGATGCTGAGAACGATAATGTCGGCACGGCCGGTGTTCTGCCCGTCGGTGAGCAGGAAGCCCAGCCCCTTCGAGGCGCCGATCAGCTCCGCCGCGACAAGAAAGAGCCATCCCTGCGCGAGGCCGATACGCAGACCGGTCAGCAATGATGGTGCCGCGGCCGGCAGCAGAATGTTCCACGCCAGCGACGCCCCGCGCAAGCCATACGCCTGCCCCACCTCGACCAGCTTGCGATCGATCTGCTGGATACCGCCAACGAGCGCCGTGAAAACCGGGAAGAAGACGCCGATCGCCACCAGCGTGATCTTCGGCTGGTCGCCGATGCCGAGCCAGAGGATCAGCAACGGCACCCACGCCAGTGACGGGATCGCGCGGAAGGCTTCGATGGTCGGCCGGAGCAACGCGTCGACCAGCGGCGACAGCCCCACCGCGAGGCCGACAAGAATGGCGATGCCAGCGCCCCAGGCGAAGCCGAGCGCGACCCGCTCGATACTGATCGAGATGTGTTCCAGCAGAACCTCGGCCTCCCAAAGCTGCTGCCCGGCAAGCCAGACATCCTTTGGCGCAGGGAGCTGGCTGCGGGTGTAGACCTCGCGCTCGACCATCCATTGCCAGAGCGCGAGCAGCGCGACCGGGACGATGAGCCCGACGAGCCAGCGCGGGGCGGTGAAGGCCGGTCGGCGTCGCGCCGGTGCGGCGGGCTGGGTGATCGATCGAGGTTGTGGCGCGACAGCCATGGTGTGTCTCCGTTCAATTTCGCGAGCGGGACCGCGTTCGGGGTCCAGCGCGAGGGCCGGGTCGGGCTCGGCCCCTCCGTCGGTGCGGCCTACGTCGCCGGGGTCGCGTCGCCGGTCTCGGCGAGGACGGCCTCAATGAACTCCGTGCGGTAGAGCGTCGCCAGCGCCTCATCGGGATCGGCGCCAGGGCTGAACTGGTTCTCGTCCTCCATGATCGGGATGATGTTCGCCAGTACCTCGGCCTGGTTCGTCGCTCCCGGCACCGGGTTGATCTCCAGATTCGTCCGCTCGTTCAGCTCCTTCTCGGCGATTTCGAGCGACAGGCTCGCCTCCTCGCTCAGGATTTGTGCCGCTTCGGCCGGATTCTCCAGAATCCAGTGCCGCGCCCGCTCGTACTGACCGAGCACGAGCGTGACGAGATCCGGGTACTGATCGAGGAACTCCGCCTTGGCGTTGAGGGCACCCCAGGTGTTGTAGTCGATGTTGCGGTAGATCAGCCGAGAGCCCTGCTCCAGCTCGGTTTGGGCCATGAACGGGTCGAGCCCCGACCACGCGTCGACGTCGCCGCGCTCCAGCGCCGTCTTGCCGTCGGCATGCTGAAGGTTGACGACCTCGACATCGGACTGCTCAAGACCGAACTCGTGCAGCGACTGCAGCAGAAAGAAGTACGGGTCGGTGCCCTTGGTGGCCGCGACCTTCTTGCCCTTCAGATCCTCGACCGACTCGATCTCCGAGTCAGCGGTAACCACGAGCGCTGTCCACTCCGGCTGCGAGTAGAGATAGACGGTGTGCTGGTCGGTGCCGTTGGCGCGAGCCAGCAGCGCGGCGACGCCGGCGGTGGAGCCGAAATGGACGGCGTCGGAGCGGACGTACTCGTTGCCCTTGTTGCTGCCGGCGCTGAGCGTCCACGTCACCTCCGTGTCGGGAAGAAGCTCCTCGATCCAGCCGTATCGCCGGAGGACGAGGCTGCTCGGGTTGTAGTAGGCGTAGTCCAGGTTCAGCGTGTCGGGCGTCTCCACCTGGGCGACAGCCTGGCGGCCGCTCCAGACAGCGCCGGTGAGCGCGGCGGCCCCGGCGATGGCCAGCAGGCGACGGCGGTTGAGGGTGACAGCATCGAGGGAGCGGGCAACGGCGATGGAACGGTCGGTCATGTGAAGCGTACCTTTCGGATGAACGGGACACAGCGGCCCCCGGACCGTGGCGGACGTCGCCGCGGCCATGTTTCGCGCGAGTTGTCGGTAACTGGATGGGTGCCCGTCGCGGGCCGAGCTCAGTCGGCGGCGAGGGCGCCGGGCATGTCGCGGTCCTCCCGCTCGATCCGGACGCCAACGCCGAACCGGCGCAGGATTTCGTCTCGCAACCTTCCGATCTCCGGATGCGAGCGATCTCGCGGGCGTGGCACGTCGACGACGTGGGTCGCGACGACCCGAGCCGGCGATTCGCCCAGGATGACGATCCGGTCGGCGAGATACAGCGCCTCGTCGATATCGTGCGTCACGAGCACGACAGTTTGATCGTGCAGACGGCGGACGTGGAGCAGAAGCTCCTGCATTTTCAGGCGAGTGAGGGCGTCAAGCGCCGCGAAGGGCTCGTCGAGCAGCAGCACGTCCGGCTCGGCGGCGAGACCGCGCGCCAGCGCGACCCGCTGGGCCATGCCGCCGGAAAGCTGGTG
Organism: uncultured bacterium; assembly: GCA_965651105.1. Classification (GTDB taxonomy): domain Bacteria; phylum Chloroflexota; class Chloroflexia; order Thermomicrobiales; family UBA6265; genus JACCVC01. The sequence goes on from CBFGRG010000087.1 coordinate 3,354, forward strand.
CGGCCAGGCGCTGGCCGCCTGGCCGAGCCCAACCTCGTCGAGCAGCCGCTGGGTGCGGCCGTTGCGATCGCCCTTTCGGCGACGAGCGCCGAGCGCGACATTGGCGGCGACGGTCCGCCAGGGCAGCAGTCGCGGCTCCTGGAAGACAACGGCGCAGCGATCGTCGGTGACGGAAACCGGCTGGCCACCGATCGCGACGCCGCCACCGGTGGGCTGGTCGAGGCCGGCGATCAATCGGAGGATGGTCGATTTGCCGCAACCGCTGGGGCCGAGGATGGCGACGAACTCACCGGGATCGACGGTAAAGCTGATGTCGGCGAGCACCGGTGTGTCGGTACCGTTGCGGCGGAAGGTCCGTGAGACTTCCGCCAGGCTGACGTCCTGGGTCATCGTTCAGGCTCCCGGGCGTCTTCGCGCGAGCGGTGGCCAACCACTCGCTAACGAAAATCGCCCCGTTCGCGATGGGCGAAGGGAGCGTCTCCATGACACATGAGGAGTGTCTGGTGACCTCCTCATCGATCAGCGCGATTCGCTGTCGGCGTTAGCACCTTCCCGTCAACGTTGTCGGGGGGTTGCTGGAGCTTCATCGGGCCGTTCCCTCAGCTCCTCTTGATGAGTCGGTTCACATTCCGTTGTTGCCATCAACTCTACGGGCAGTTGCACATCACGTCAACCCTTTGCGTGAAATTGCGCACGATTGCTGCCTGGAGCCCTGGTCACACCGGTTCGAGGGCGCGATGTGGCGCGGCGGGCATCTCGACCTGGATCGCATCACCGGCCTGCACCTCGCCGCCAGCCAGCACGATACCCATCACGCCGGCCTTGCGCACGAGCCCGCCCTGCTCGTCGCGATCGAGCACGGCGGACATCAACCCGCGCGAGATGCCTTCGAGCTGCGCACACGGATTGCGCAACCCGGTCACCTCGACGACCGCGTCGACGCCCAGACGAAGCTGCGTGCCGGTGGGGAGCGCAAGCAGGTCGAGTCCGCGCGTGGTGACGTTCTCGCCAAGCTGACCCGGCACAATGGCAAACCCGGCCTCCGCAAGCTCGTCGAACAACTCGGCATGGATGAGATGCACCTGCCGCAGGTTCGGCTGGCTGGGATCGCGCGCCACCCGCGACCGGTGCTTGACCGTTTCGCCAGCGTGGGCATCGCCCTCGACGCCCAGACCGGCGACCAGGCGAATGCTCAACTCGTTCCGCTTGCTCATTGTGTGCGTCGCGCTTCGACTGACGGCGACCACCTCAGCACCCATTGATTCCTGCCCCCACCTGCACCAATAGTGCGCCGGCTCGCTCACTGCTGCGGCAGGATCTGGGTCTTGAGCCCTTCGCCACGGCGGACGAGGTCCAGCGCCTGCGGGTACTCATCCAGCGACATCGCCCCTGTGAGCAGCTCGTCCGTGTTGATCACCCCGCTGGCGACGAGATCGACCGCCGGCTCGAAGCTGTTGAGCACCGCCATCGATCCAAGGACCGTGATCTCGTCGTTGTAGATGCGAAACGGCGACAGGCTCACACGCGCATCCTCGGCGGCGACCCCGAAGATGAGCAGCTTGCCGCCTCGCTTGACGGCGCTGAACGCGCTCTCCTGCGCCCTGGCTACCCCCGTCGCGTCGATGACGCAATCGAATCCGATCGGGTCCTCCGCCATCAGCTCTGCCAGATCGGTCGACGTGCGCCCTGCGCCCAGGCGCTCGGCACGGGGCAGGCGGTCAGGGTTGAGATCCAGCACCGAAACCCGCGACACGCCGGCGCGCAGGACGAGTTGCAGCAGCATGAGCCCCATCGTGCCGGCGCCCACGATCAGGCAGGTATCCCCGAGGCGCGGCGACAGCACATCGACGCCGTGCACAGCGCAGGAGACCGGCTCGATCAACGCGCCCTGGCGATAGGTGACGTGATCGGGCAACTGGTAGGCGTTGGCGGCGGGCACCGCGACGTATTCCGCGAAGGCGCCGTTGACCGTGTCGCCGATCGCGCCCCAGTTCTGGCAAAGATTTCCCTTGCCCACCCGGCAGAAGTGGCAGTGCCCGCAGAACAGCGACGGATCGACCGCGACACGGTCGCCCTCGGCGACGCCAGTCACCCCGGAGCCAACAGCGACGACATCGCCCGCGAACTCATGACCGGGAATGATCGGGTACGGCGTCGGTGGGAACTCACCGTCGGCGATGTGCAGGTCGGTACCGCAGATGCCGCAGGCGCCGACCTTGACGAGCACCTCACCCTCCCCGGGCTCCGGCCGCGGGACATCCTGCACCGTGATTTTGCCCGGCTTCTCGATGACCACTGCCTTCATACGATGCTCCTTCGTGCTCAATTCGGACAAGCCGTGATGGAATCTCCCTGTCACGCCGGCCCGCGACGAACGACCGGCACAAGGTCGGCACGACAGGGGCTTGATGCGTTCTCCGGATCCGCGCCTACTTCACCGCGCCCATCGAAAGTCCGCGAACCAGTTGACGCTGCGCCACCCATCCGATCACCACGATCGGCAATACCGCCATCGTGCACGATGCCGAGAGTTTTGCCCAGAACAGCCCCTCACTGGTGACGAACTTGACCATGAAGATGGGCACCGTGGCCGTGCCGATCGATGCCAGGCTCACGGCGAAGAAGAACTCGTTCCACGCGAAAATGATCGCGAGGAAGATCGTCGCCACCAGGCCGGGGATCACCATCGGCAGCACGATCTGCGTCATCTCCCGGAACAGCCCGGCGCCGTCGACCTGCGCCGCGTCAATCACATCGCGCGGGATCTCCTCGAAGAACGAACGCAGCATCCAGATCGCGATTGGCAGGTTCATGGCGGTATAGAGGATGATGAGACCATGCACCGTGCCCAGCAGGTTCGCCTCCTTGAAGATGATGTACAGGGGGACGATCACGCCAGCCGGCGGCAGGAACTTGGTCGAGATGAAGAAGAACAGGGCATCCTTCGCCTTTTTTGGCGGATGCAGCGCCAGCCCGTACGCCGCCGGGAACCCCAGCAACATCACGAAGGCGGTCGACACGAGCGATGCGATGATCGAGTTGCCGAAAAACGGCAGAAAATCAATCGCGAAGATGGCCCGGTAGTTCTCGAGCGTCGGCACGAAAAACAACCTCGGCGGCAACGCGACCGCGGTCGTCTCCGTCTTGAACCCGGTCAGCACCATGTAGAGCACCGGGAAGAACGAGATCAGCGCCACGATCCAGGCGGTGATTGCCAGCAACGGGTGCGCATCCTCGCTCGAGCGGGAATGCCGTCGCCATCCGGAGCGGCGCCGGCGTGAGGCGGTCGACAGATCGGCGGTGGCCATGGCTCACATCCCTCGCATCAGGCGATCGAGCGCCCGCAGCAACAGCGTGATGACGATGATCGACAGGATCACGACCACCACGCCAACCGCCGCGCCGAGCCCGACATTGAGGCCTTCGATCGCCTTGCGGAACACCAGGTACGGCAGCGTGGTGGTGGCGTTCCCTGGCCCACCCTTGGTCATCATGTAGATCGGGTCGATTTCCTGCACGATGAACACCGTGCCGAGCAGCCCGCCAAGCTGGAGGAAGCGAATGAGGTGCGGGAAGGTGATGTCGCGGAACTCCTGCCAGGCTGTCGCACCATCAACCCGGGCGGCCTCGCGGACCTCCTCGCTGATCGACTGCATCCCGGCCAGCAGGATGAGCATCATGAACGGCGCCCACCGCCAGACCAGCACCCCGACGATCGATGCTTCCGGATAGTGTCCGAGCCAGTTGGGAGAGATGTTCCCGGGAAGCGCGGTCCGGGTCAGCCAGTCGACCACGCCGAAGTTCGGGTTGAGCATCATGTTCTTCCAGGTCAGGCCCGCCGCGACGGGCATGATCAGGAATGGCGTGATCAGCAGGGTCCGCACGATGCCGCGACCCGGAAACCGATGGTTGACCAGCTCGGCATAGAACAGGCCGAGCACCAGCGACAGCAGCACCGCCGCCACGACGAACACGACCGTATTGACCAGCGCCTCACGAAAGGCGGGGTCACGGGTGAACAGGGTTTGGTAATTGTCGAAGCCGACCCAGCCGCGCCGCTCCGGCCGGAGCAGGTTCCATCGCTGGAAGCTGTACCAGATCGTGAGCAGGAAGGGCAGTTGCGTGATCACGATCACGTAGAGCAGTGCCGGCAGCAGCAGCATCCGACCGGGCGGCTGACGGCGCAGCCAGCCCATTACCTTCGACTGGTTCGAGGCTCCACCGGGCGATACCAGCGGTCGATCGATCGTGGCCATTGCGCCCCTTCCGAATCGATGGCAACCCGTCATCCCGCCGGCGCGGGCGGAATGACGTGACCGGGGAGGCAGGGTTGCCCCCACCTCCAGCCGGTCAGCGTGCCAGCTTCACGTTGACTCGCCGCGCCTCTACTGGTAACCGCCGTCGATGGCGACCTGGTTGGCGAGGTCGTTGGCCGCGTTGATCGCGTCGTCGATCGACTGGTCGCCGACGATCGCGGATGCGAACTGCTGCGTCACGTCATCGCCGAGCTGCGTGAACTCGGGAATCCGCACGAACTGCCCGCCGGTGTATGGCACCGGCTGCGCGGTCGGCTCGTTCGGGTTCGACTCCTCGATGGCGTTGCGCACGATTTCGGCGAACTCGCTGGCGAACTCGAGGTAGTCGGGGTTGGAGTAGGTGGACTCGCGCGCGCCGGTGGGCGTGCGCCCCCAGCCACCATCGTGTGCCACGATGAGCTGCTGGTAGTTCGTCGACGTCGCCCACTTCATGAACGCCATCGAGGCCTCTTCGGCGTCGGTGTTTGCCGCCATCGCGAAGTTCCAGCTCCACAGCCAGTTGCCGGAATCGAGCACCTTCGACGGTCCGTAGGCGAACCCGACCTGATCGTAGTAGTCGGGGTTCTCGTCGGGCGACGAGAGCAGCTCGGCAGCAGAGGTAGCGTCGTACCACATCGCGAGCTGGCCCTGCACGAACAGCGTCTCGGTCTCGGTGAACCCGTTCTGCTCGACGCCGGTCGGACCGTAGTTCTGGAGGTTTTCGATGTAGAAGTGGATCGCCTCGGCCGATTCGTCCTGCGTGAGCGCGCCGTTCCAGTCCTCGTCGAACCAGCGGCCGCCGAAGGCGTTGATCACCGTCGTCAGCGGAGCGCCCATCTCGCCCCAGCCGGGCAGGCCGCGCAGCCCGAGACCACTGATCTCGTCCGGCACGTGCAGGGCGGCGGCGAACTCGGCGATTTCATCCCAAGTCGGGCGCTCTGGCATCTCGATCCCGGCTTCCTCGAAGAGATCCTTGCGATAGAACAGCATCGAGCTCTCGCCGTAGAACGGAAGCGCATACAGCCCGCCATCGTACGAGAGACCGGCGGTCATGCTCGGGAAGATATCGTCGAGCCCGTAGTCGGGATCGGCGGCAGCCTCCTCGCCAACCTCATGCAGCCAGCCCTGCTCGGCCCACAGCGGCACTTCGAACGGGCCAACCGTGAAGATATCGAACTGCCCCGCCTGGGTGGCAACGTCCCGAGAGATGGTCTGGCGAATCTCGTTTTCCGGCAGCACCGTCATGTTCACGGTGATGTTGGGATAGGCCTCGGCGAAGGCGCCCTCGGTCACCAGCTCCTGAAGGGCGACCATCTGCGGGTTACCGACCATGCCGACTTCGATGGTGCCCGAGATATCCGGATTGGGCTCCACCGCGACGGGCGATCCATCCTGGGCTGCCGCGCGAAGCGGGCCAGCGACGCCGCCAACGAGCGGGACCGACAACGCGCCGGCTGTCGCCTTGACCATCGACCTTCGATTCATCCGCGGATTGGGATAACGCATGACGATCGCGCCTTTCACGATAAGGACAACTGCCATCCATCAGGAGCAAACACGACGCCTGATGATTTGTACGCTTGTGTCCACCGTAGGGCACACCATAATTCTCGTCAACCCTATGTCATCCTGAACTTGTCTGCCGCGCGATGCTGGTAAGGGACG
>CBFGRG010000088.1:0-9277 GCA_965651105.1 uncultured bacterium
CGGCACATTGCCGCGGCCCCGTCGATACATCTGCGTAGCTCGGAGGCTAGTCGGCCGCCTGGGACGATGCCTGCGAGTCCTGGATCGCCTGCCAGATCTTCTGCGGCGTCAGCGGCACGTCGAGATGATTGATCCCGAACGGTTCCAACGCGTCGATCACGGCGTTGGCCACCGCTGGCGTCGCGCCGATCGTCGCGGCTTCGCCGATACCCTTGACGCCCATCGGGTTGACGTCGGTCGGCGTTTCGGTGTGATGCGACTCGAACCGTGGGAAATCGTGCGCCTTCGGCACCGCGTAGTCGTTCAGCGTGCCGGTGATCAGCTCGCCGGACTCGTCGTAGTGCATCTCTTCCAGCAGGGCCTGGCCGATACCCTGCGCCAGTCCGCCATGGACCTGTCCGGTGACGAGCAGCGGGCTGATGATCGGCCCGCAGTCATCGACCGAGATGTAGCGGTGCCACGTGATCTCGCCGGTCTCCGGCAGCACCTCGACCACGGCGAGGTGGGTGCCGAACGGGAAGGTCGTGTCCGACGGCCGGTAGAAATCGGTGGTGTCGAGGCCGGCGTCGATCTCGGCCGGCAGGTCGCCGCTGTAGGCGAGCTCCGCGATCTCCGACAGGGTCACACCGCCCTCGGGCACGCCCTTGACGCGGTACTTGCCATCTTCGATCTCGATGTCCTCGATCGCCGCTTCCAACATGTGCGCCGCGATCCGCTTCGCCTTGTCCTTGATCTTGTTGAGCGACATCATCAGGGCCACGCCGCCGACCGCGAGTCCGCGGCTGCCCATCGTGCCGTTACCCTGCGGCGTGTTGCTGGTGTCACCGTGATGCACGACCACGCCATCGAAGTTGGCGCCGATGTGGTCGGCCGCCATCTGCGCGAAGGTCGTCTCCTGGCCCTGACCATGCGGGGAGATGCCGGTGAAGATCGACACATCGCCGCTTGGCTCCACGCGGACTGTCGAGCTGTCGTAGGGGCCGAAGCCGCAAATCTCGACGTAGGAGGCGAGCCCGATGCCGAGGTAACGGCCCTGCTCGCGCAGCTCCGCCTGCTGCTTGCGCAGCGCGGCATAGTCGCCAATCTCGAGCGCCTTGTTGAGCGGCTTTTCGTAGTCGCCGCTGTCGTAGCGCAGGCCAGTCAGTGTGCGGTACGGGAACTGCTCCGGCTGGAGGAAGTTGCGCCGGCGCACTTCGACCGGATCGACACCGGTCGCGTCGGCGACGAGGTCGATCACGCGCTCGATGTAGTAGGCAGCTTCAGGGCGGCCCGCGCCACGGTAGGCGCCGTTGCCGCCGGTGTTGGTGTAGACGCCGAGCACCTCGTAGTCGAGCGCCGGGATGTCATAGCAGCCGGTTGCCATGATCCATGTCGAGTTGCCGAGATCGAGGCCCTTCGGGTACCCGCCGCAGTCGACGTAGACTCGGGCGCGCAGCGCGAGAATCTTGCCGGACTCATCAGCGGCGGCCTCCATGTCGGCCCACTGGTTGCGGCCCTGGCTGCTGGAGAGCATGTTCTCCGACCGCGTTTCGATCCACTTCACCGGCCGGTTCAGGTGCCACGCGGCGGCGGTGACGAGGTAGTCCTCGGGGTAGGTGCCGATCTTCTGGCCGAAGCCGCCGCCCACTTCCGGCGCGATGCAGCGGACCTGCGCCTGGCTCAGCCCGAGTGCCTCAGCGACCGCGTTGCGGTTCCAGTGCGGCGCCTGGGTGCTGGTCCAGAACGTGATGCCGCCAGAGACGGCGTCGCGCACCGCGACCACACCGCGCGGCTCCATCGGGACCGCGTTGACGCGCTGGCTGCGGATGCGCTCCTTGATCGTGATCGGCGCGGAGGCGAACGCCGCGTCGGAATCCTCGCCTCGCTTGCCGCCGTAGCGCACGCCGATGTTGTTCGGCACGTTGTCGAAGATGCGTGGCGCGCCGTCTTCCATCGCCGCGTAGACGTCGGTGACCGGATCGAGCGGGTCGATGTCGATGTCGACAAGCTCGATGGCGTCCTCGGCGATCTGCCGGCTCTCGGCGATCACGGCGACCACCGGCTGTCCGACCCAGCGGACCTTGCCCTGCGCCAGCGGCAGGATCGGCGGCACCGGGATTTCTTCAAACTCTTCCTGCATCGAGTCTTCGCCGGTCGTTTCGCCCATGGTCTCACCCTCGACGTTGACCATGATCTTCGTCAGGTCGTCGTAGGTGAGGGTGGTGATCACCCCGGGCAGGGCTTCGGCGGCGCTTGTGTCGATGCTGCGGATGGTGCCGTGCGCATATGGTGACCGCGCGATAGCCAGGTAGGTCATACCCGGCAACTGGACATCGTCGACGTAGGTCGACGACCCGGTGATGAGGCGCGGATCTTCTTTCCGGCGTACGCGAGCGCCGACCATCTTGCTCAGAACCATGCTGTGTCCCTCCATCGTCGTGCGAATATCGCTGGGCGCCTGGCCCGGCGACGTGCGATGCGAGTGTGCTGTGGGGAATATCTTCGCCCGGTCTCAACGTTCCGTCAACGTCACTGCCGCTATCCTGCCGGACCAGCCTTGCTGTCGCCGCGTGCGCGAGGTCCGGAATTGGTGATCTCTTCGTCGTCGATTGAAAGCCACCCGTGGCGCAGCGCGGTGACCACCGCCTGGGTACGATCGTTCACGGCGAGCTTCCGCAGGATGGAGGTGACGTGGTTCTTGACCGTTTGGGCGCTGATGCCGAGGGAATAGCCGATCTCGGCGTTGGTGAGCCCGGCGCTGACCTTCTTGAGGATTTCCAGCTCGCGGTCGGTGAGCGGCATGAAGCTGCCGGCCAGGCGCTCCTCGGACTGGTTGGTGTGCCGGAACTGATCGAGCACGCGGGCGGCGACATAGGGCCTGGTGAGGAGCTGCTCGTTGATCACGTATTCGCCCCTCGCGGCCCGGTGCACGAGGTCGTGCAGGTCGGCTTCCTCGATGTCGCGGCCGCAGTACGCCGACGCGCCCGCGCGGATCGCGGCGAACAACTCGTCGTCGCTTTCCAGGGGAGCCACAATGATGGTCGCCACCGCGGGAAATAGCTGGCGTAGCTCGCCGGCGACCTGGATCGCGTTGTCTCCGTGTGGAATCGCGCCGACGATGACGACGTCGGGGGTGTGCTCATCAAGCAGGCGAATCGCCTCGGCCCGGTCGGGCGCGCACCCGACCACCGTGAAGGCGTCGACCGCATTCAGGCTCCCGACAACGCCGCGGCGGAAGAGGGGTTCACATTCCACCACGAGCACGCGAGTCGGTTGGCTCATCCTCGTACATCCTCACCGGTTGCCGCCCCGGAATCGGGAAGCCCCGATCGATACGATGCGAAGTGGGGGAAGCGTCACTCCCTCTTATCCTAACAGGAAATTGGCGAATGAGGGACGGACTCTACATATATGTGTCCTGAGGTGATGCAGGGGTGAACGGGCCTCAATGACTGGTCGGATGGGCGCCCAGCCCGGCGGGCGGGGTGGAGACGCGCACCAGCCCGGTGACGGCGATGAGCGTCAGGATGTACGGGAAGGCCAGCAGGAGGTCGGTCGAGATCGGGAAGCCCGCCGTGGCCTGTGCCTGGATCTGCACCGCCTGGGAGGCGCCGAACAGCAGCGCCGCCAGCATCGCGCCGATCGGCGTCCAACCCCCGAAAATCACCGCGGCGAGCGCGATGAAGCCGCGCCCGGCGGTCATGTCGAGCGTGAAGTAGGACAGGTCGCCAATCGAGAGGAAGGCGCCGCCCAGCCCCGCCAGCAGACCGCTGGTGACGACGGCGATGTAGCGATTTCGGGTGACATCGATGCCGACGCTCTCGGCCGCCTGCGGGTGCTCGCCCGATGCCATCAGGTGCAGGCCCTGCTTCGACCGAAAGAGGAAGATGTGCACCACCGGGACCAGCAGGAACGCCACGGGCAGGAGGATGTTGACGCCCGAGGCGATGTTCGGCAGCTTCTCGACCGAGGCCGTGCCGCCGGCCTGGTTCCAGATGCGCTGGATCAGGAACGCGGTGAGTCCCGCCGCGATCAGGTTGACCGCGGTGCCCGCCACGATCTGGTTGCCGCGCAGCGTGATGCTCCAGTAGGCATGAATCAGCGCGGCGACCCCGGCGCTGAAGACGCCGATCACCATTCCCAGCCAGGGGTTGCCGGTCCACCAGGTCCCGGCGACCGAGAAGAACGCGCCGGTGAGCATCATGCCTTCGAGGGCGATGTTGATCACGCCTGAGCGCTCGGAGAGCACGCCGCCCAGCGCCGCGAACAGCAGCGGCGTTGTCATGCGCAGCGTGGCGGTGACCAGCGCCATGGTGAAGAAGTCGCCCACGATCTGTCCTTCCCTCGACCCCTGCCTGTCGTGTCAACATGCCGGCCCGGCATGGGCCGATCGGTGCGTTTCCTCCGCCGGGGAGGCTAAATTCTGCCGCCGGCCATGCGCGGCGTTGCCAGCCGGCGCAATCCCGGGATTCGGTTGGCTGCGGCAAACGCCGCCACCGCGAGAATGACGAGTCCCTGGAGCACCAGTACGATCTCCTTCGATACCGACGCCTCGGCCTGCATCGCGGGCGCCCCGGCACTGAGCGCGCCGAACAGCATCGCGGCCGGGATGATGGCAAGTGGGTGGTTGCGCCCGACGAGACCGACCGCGATCGCGGTGAAGCCGTAACCCGGCGGCGCGGCGTAGTGGCGTCCGTGCAGGCCCAGTGCCTCGCCCGCGCCAGCCAGCCCGGCGAAGACGCCGGAGAGCAGCATCGCGATCACGAACACGCCCTTCCAGGAAATACCGGAGTAGTTGGCCGCTCCGCGTGATAGCCCGACGGTGCGCAGGCTGAACCCAAATGATGTGCGGAACATCAGATACCACAGCACCACTGCCGCAATCAGCGCGATCAGGATGCCGGCGTGCAGGCGGGTGCCGTCGAGGATGATCGGCAGCTGGGCCGAATCCATCACCCTGTTCGTGGCCTGGAATTGATTGTCGACCGGCAGCCAGTTGCCCAGCTTCTGGATGGTGTAGTTGACCAGGCGAAATGCCAGGTAGTTGAGCATGATCGTGGTGATGACCTCGTGCGCCCCGGTCCATGCGCGCAGCGCGCCGGGGATCGCGCCCCAGATGCCACCGGCCACGGCCGCCGCGACCAGCGCCAGCGGCAGGTGCAGCGCCGTCGGCAGACCGAGATCCCATGCGCCGACGATGCCCGCCGCCAGGCCGCCCACGACGAGCTGCCCTTCGACGCCGATATTGAACAGGCTCGCGCGGTAGGCAACGGCGAAGGCGAGACCGCCCAGGAGCAGAGGCGCGGTGTAGATCAACGTTTCGGCGATCGCCCGCTTGCCATCGAATGCGCCCTGGAACATCGCGCGGTAGGCCGTGATCGGCTCATGACCCGTGACGAGGATGATGACGCCGCCGACGATCAGCGCCGCGAGAACGGCGAGCACCGGACCGAGGATGCTGAAGATGGTCTGCCGGCCGAGGTTAGTCATGCGTCGTCCGTCCTCCCATGAGCAGGCCCAGCTCGGTTCGCGAGACTTCGCCGCTCTGGAACTCGCCGACGATGCGGCCCTGGTAGAGCACCACCAGCCGGTCGCTGAGATCGAGCACCTCATCGAGGTCGAAGGAGAGCACCAGCACCGCCTTGTCGTTGTCGCGCGCGCCGACGATCTGGCGATGGACGAACTCGATCGCGCCGACGTCGAGGCCTCGCGTCGGCTGGATGGCCAGAAGGACATCGGGGTCGCGGTGCATTTCGCGAGCAATGATCAGCTTTTGCTGATTGCCGCCCGAAAGCGCCCGCGCCGGCACGTCGGGTCCGGGCGCGCGTACATCGAAGCGCTCCATCAGCGACGCGGTGATCTGGCGGGTGCCGGTCCGGTTGATGCGGCCGCCGCTGGCGAAGGGCTCATGCCCGGCGTTGCCGAGCAGCACGTTCTCCCACAGCGGAAAGTCGAGCACGAGTCCCCGGTTGTGGCGGTCCTCGGGAATATAGGAGAGACCATCCGCGCGGAAGGTGTTGGGGTTCGCGCCTGTGACGTCCTGGCCCTTGAGCGCGACCGTGCCGCTGTCCGGGGCGCGCAACCCCGACAGCACCTCGATCAGCTCGGTCTGGCCGTTGCCCTCGACCCCGCAGACACCGAGAATCTCGCCACGCCGCAGCGCCAGATGCTCGACATCCAGGGTCCGCTGCCCGTGTGCGCCGGTGACGACCAGGTTGTCGGCGGTCATCACCGTCTCCCCCGGCTTTGCTTCGGTGCGGTCGACCCGCAGCACGACCTCGCGGCCGACCATCAACTCGGCAAGCTCGGCGGGCGTCGTCTCGGCAGTGATGCGGGTGCCGACGGTCTTGCCCTGGCGAATGACCGTCACGCGATCCGAGATCGCCGCGATCTCGCGCAGCTTGTGCGTGATGAAGATGATGGTGCCGCCGTCGTCCTTGAGGCGGCGCAGCACGCCGTAGAGATCCTCGACTTCCTGAGGTGTCAGCAGGGCCGTCGGCTCGTCGAGGATCAGGATGCGGCTGCCCTGATAGAGCGCGCGAAGGATTTCGACGCGCTGCTGGGTGCCGACCGGCAGGTCGCCGAGTTTCGCGTGCGGGTCGACGGCGAGGCCGTACTGATCCGCCAGCTCTGCCACCCGGCGGGCGGCCGCGTCGCGGTCGAGCATCATGCCCGCGCCCTCGGACCCCAGAATCACGTTTTCCGTGACGGTGAACCGTGGCACGAGCATGAAGTGCTGGTGCACCATGCCGAGGCCGGCTTCAACGGCCTCGCGCGGACCGCTGAAGTCCGCCTCTCGGCCGCCGACGCGGATCGTGCCGCTGTCCGGGGCGAGGATGCCGAACAGGATGTTCATCAACGTCGACTTGCCGGCGCCGTTCTCACCCAGCAGGGCGTGAATCTCTCCCTGCCGCACGTCGAGGGTGATGCCGTCGTTGGCGACCACCCCGCCGGGGAAGCGCTTGACGATGTTGTGCATCTGGACGGCGTGGGGCACGGCGCCATCGGCCGTGGGCAGTGTGCTCATGGGGCATGAGTTGGGCACCCCGAAAGTCAGGGTGCCCGGGTGGAGCGAGGCTCGCTAGCTGGCCGGGGAGGCTTCCGGAGATGCGCCGCTGGGAGCCACTGGCTCGAACGCGGCGAGCGTGTCATCGTCGACCGGCGGCACGATCTCGCCGCTCGCGATTGCGTCGGCGAACTCCTGGACCGCGTCCTGGACCTCCTGCGGCACGACCTCGTTGTAGGCAATCAGGCCCACGCCGCTGTCGGCGATGCCGAGATCCTGGATGCCACCGGCGAAGGTATCGTCAATCACCTGGCCGACCACGCGGACGACGGCCTCGTCGATCCGCTTGGAGACAGCGGCAAGCTGGAATTCGGGGCCGAGGTGGCTCTGGTCGGCGTCGGCGGCGATGACGAAGGCGCCCTCGCCCTTTTCCTTGGCGGCGTCGAACGCGCCGATGCCGGTGCGGCCAGCGGCGGCGTGCACGATATTCGCACCCTGGTCGAACTGCGCCAGCGAGAGCTCCTTGCCCAGGGTCGGGTTTTCGAAGTCGTCAGCGTAGCTGATCAACACCTCGACATCCGGCGCGACGCTCATTACACCGGCGAGGTAACCGACCTCATAGCGCATCACCGGGGGAATGCGGATGCCGCCAACGAACCCGACCTTGCGCTCCTCGCCCGCCATCAGGCCCGCGCAGACACCGGCCAGGAAGGCGCCCTCCTGCTCCTTGAAGAGCACGGAAGCGACGTTGTCCGCCTCGACCACCGAATCGATGATCAGGAAGTTCGTATCGGCGTACTGCGCCGCGACCTCGGCGACGGCGTCAGTCAGCAGGAACCCGATGGCGACCGTCAACGCGCTCGACTCGGCGGCGCGGGTGAGGTTCGGGATGTAGTCGGCCGCGTTCTGGCTCTCCAGCACGTTCCAGGTGACGCCATACTCGGCGACAGCGTCGTTGCCGCCCTTGTTGGCCATGTCGTTGAAGCTCTGGTCGCCAAGGCCGGCGGTGTCCGTGACACCAGTGATGACGATGTCGTCCTGCGCGCTGGCCAGGCCGAAGCGGGCGAGCGGCGCCAGGGCGGCGGCAGATGCGCCACCGATCATAATCGTGCGGCGGTTGATGGTGCGGCTGAAGTTCGGCGTCGACGTCATGCCCTTCTCCCCGTGATGGTCCCTGCTCCACGCACAATGCGGCGTGGATACCCAATCTCGATACCCGAACACGTGACGATCAATCAGTCATAACGACTGGAGTGTCGCCGAATGGTAGCACGCCGTCGCGCGCCAATGTCGGGGTGTCCGTGCACCTTTGGGCCGGGAGGGGCTGGCGCTCGCGAACATGCGTGCCGGACCGTTTCGCGCCTGCGACTATCCTTGATGCGACGAACGACGACGCAGGGAGTTGACGGGCAGCGATATGACGGACGAACAGCGAGCAACCCTGGCCGAATACATCGGTCGTCAGCAGGAGCAGCGGCCAGCCGGTCGGTCGGGCGAGGTGCACCGACTGGAAGCCGGCCCGGCCGAGCGGATATGGCTGGTGCTGGCCGCGCACCTGCGCGGGCTCGAGACGGCTGGCGTAATCGACGAGCGGACTGCCGTCGCGATTGCCGGGAGTCTCGACCGCGCCGCCCGGCCTGGTGACGGTGACCGCCGCCTGCGCGAGCGCGCACGGGAGCTTTCGGAGCGCGTCGATGCCGGGTTGCCGGCCGAGCTGGCCGGTGCGGTCACCCTCGGCATCGCCTGGGAGGATTGGGCGGCAACGGCCGTTCGCATCGGGTTGCGTCACGGCGGGCTCGCCATGCTCGACGCCGCCACCAGGATGCAGGATGCCCTGCTGGCGATGGCCGAGCTGCACGCGGTTTCGCTGATGCAGGGGTTCCACACGGGCCGCCCTGCGCAGGCGGTGACCTTCGCGCACCACCTCGGCGGCGCGATCGGTCCGGTCGGGGCAGGGATCGGCCGGGCTCTCTCGGCCTTCGACCAGCTCAATCGCAGCCCGCTCGGGGCGGGTTCGATGGCCGGTGAGGTCGTCGGCGCGGAGCGGACCGAGATCGCTGGCTGGCTCGGGTTCGACGCCGCCATTCCGAACACCTTCGACGCCGTCGCGAATGTCGAGGATATCGCCGCCACGCTCGACGCCGGCGCCGCATTGGCGGCCCCGCTGGCTCGGTTGCTGGACGAGATGGGTGTGCTCGTGCGCACCGATCCGCTGTCGCTTGTGTTCGCCGACGAGTGGATGCGCGATGACAGCCAGCTTCCGGGGTTCACCGCCGCCGAAGGCGTGGTGCT